>JADZCV010000039.1 GCA_020851375.1 Nitrospirota bacterium
AAATCTACAACGAGCTTCTCGGCGGGGAAGAGGATTTTGATGCGCGCCTTGGATTGACATATTCGCTTCTTCAGAGCGGAGATATTAAAGGTGCTAAGGAGAATGTTGAGCTTGTAAAGCCTCAGTATTCGTATCAGGAGAGGGAGTTACAGGAATTTTATGCCTATATGTCAAAGGAGACAAGGCAGGCGCCTGATGTACGATATTACCATTATAATGATACTGATGACAATCAATACGACAGATACACGCTTGGCTATGGATTCCGCCTTAATAACTGGAGAGGACGGATCGCCTATGTTTATACCTCTGCGAGTGATAATACAAGAGACAACAGTGAAAGCTCTGTCTCAGTAAATGTAAGCTCCAAATTATCTGACAGGACAGACATTAAAGCAGGCCTTGGGATTACGATATTGAGTAACAGCGACAATAATACATTCATTACCGGAAATACCGGGATAAGCAGGACATTTGGAAGCAATGTAACAGGTATTTCTGTCGCAAGGTCGTATATGACGTCCACGGCAGAGTTGATCGCCAACAGGATCCGTATGGACATTTATTCGGTCAACTATGATTACACATTAAATAGCAGGACATCACTGAATGCATCTCTCAGTTACAGAGACTATTCTGATGACAACACCTCCTTTGAAATACTGGCTGCTCCACGGTACATGCTCTATACTGACAATCCGGGGATTGCGATAGGTTACAGGTTAAGATATCTCGGCTTTGAGAATGACAGTAATGGCGGCTACTTTGACCCGGACACATTTATTTCAAATGAGTTATTTACCACCGTGTCATATGAAAAGGGGAGATTTTACTGCTATTTAGAGCCTTATGCAGGACATCAGTATTTCCGAAGGTCAGGATCTACAGAGAGTGACATCTTTGGAGGCGGTTACAGCCTTCTGGGATACAAAGTACAAAAGAATACATCAATTGAGGTAAGTGCAGAAGGTGGAAACTACGCTATGAGCTCGGCATCCGGGTTCAGGTATTACATGATAGGGTTGCGCCTCTCTTTATTATTATAAGCCTTCGTAATTATTCAAAATTACATTTAAGTGCTTCCTCAGTCAGTCAGTGAAATGGGTTTATTCCTTATCCTGATAATGCCGAATATGGGAGTGGGATGTTTATAATTAATCTTGATAAAATCATCATAATATCAATAGCCTCGGTTACAGTGCTAATAATCTGCCTCTTCATGGCTGTGAATATCCGGAGATTCATCAATCACAGGTATTATAAGAGACGTGATATTGCACGCGAGAAGTATGAGAATATGTTGCTGCCATTACTTCATAACAGGATCCATATTGACTTTGAAACCTGTTATGTCAGGAAGAAGTCGGTTGAATGGAAGGCCATAGAGGATGTCCTGTTTCATGCCCTCTCTGAGGGGCATGTTTCTTCAGAGGACATATCCGGCATATTTGACAGGCTTGGTTATATTGACACATACATAGAGGACATTGTTTCAGGCAGCAGATATCACAGGGCAATGGCTGCTGAGAAACTTGGCCGGATCAGGGCGCCGAAGGCTACGGAATATCTTATCAGGGCCATGCATGACCCGGCGAGGGATGTCCGCACAGTTGCAGCAAGGTCTTTGGGGAATGTCAGGGATGTTGTGGCTGTAAAACCCCTGATAGATAAATTTGTATCAGCGGCGCAGGACCCGCACTCAATACCGCTCAGGGTCGTGAAGGCTTCAGTGATGAAATACAGTAACGCAGCCCTTCCTTTGTTAATCCCATTGCTTGATCACAGTTCATGGAAGGTCAGGGGGCAGGCAGCGGATGTTATAGGTGAGATTGCCGAGGTATCAACAGCCAAACACCTCCTGCCGATGCTGGGGGACACAGAGCCGGATGTACGTATAAAGGCGGTCAAGGCGCTTGGAAACATTAAACATGAAGATGCATTCCAGCCATTGTCGGTAATGATAAAAGATGCGTCATGGATTGTGCGGCTGCAGGTTGCAAAGACCTTCGGCTGTCTCGGAGGCAGCAAGGCTGTACCGCCTTTGGTAGAACTGTTGTCTGATGTTCACTGGCAGGTCAGGGAGGCTGCCATACAGGCAATCACTTCTCTTGGGAAAATGGCGAGCCCGGCCCTTCTAAGGGTCCTTTTGCTGATGAGAGACAGATACGCAAGGGAACAGGTAATTGCAGAACTCCAGAGCACAGAGATACTAAATGCCCAGTTTGACCTGCTCTGTTCTGATGATCCAGGGGAACGTGAAACAGCGTCTTTACTGTTGGTTGCAGCAGGAAACAGCGGGGCATGGGATATTGTCGTGAATGCCTTACGAGAGCACAAAAATCCCTGTGTAAGGAAGAGATTAATACACATAATCAATCTGATTGCAGACAGCGACGCTGAAACTGTACTAAGAGAGGTATCAGAGAGTGATGATGATATTGCTGTAAGGGATACAGCACGTTTAGCGTTAGAGAAGACTCTATACAGATAACAATATTGATTAGGGGGATCACATTTCAACACTGATATCCATAATTATATGGTTTAACCATTTTATCCTCGCATATTACGCTACTGTGAATTTATTGTACACAGTGCTGATGGTTATTGCCGTGTCAGTTACTATCAGACATATCTACAGGATCGAATACGGCGGGTACAGCGATATCTCAGAGTCATCTCTTACCCCTCCTGTATCAGTACTTGTGCCGGCATTTAATGAAGGGCCGAACATAGTGGAAAATGTCAAGGCCCTCCTTGCCCTCAATTATCCCTTGTTTGAGGTCATTGTAATCAATGATGGTTCCAGCGATGATACGCTGGATAATCTCATAAGCGGCTTTTCATTGAGGCGGGTCACTCATATATACAGGCATGTTATAAAGACCCATTCAATCAGGGATTATTATGTGAGTTCGACACATCCAAATCTGACTGTTATAAATAAGGCAAACAGCGGCAAGTCAGACTCACTTAATGTGGGAATCAATGTCGCCAGGTATCCGTATTTTTGTTGTATAGACGCTGATACATTGATAGAAAGGGATGCGTTCCTGCGTCTGGTCAGGCCGATTATTGAGAGTAAAGAGCTTGTTGTAGCATGCGGGGGTATTTTAAGGATCGCAAACGGATGTACTGTACGAAACGGCGTGGTAACGAAGATCGCCCTTCCCGGGGATCTGTTATCAAGGCTTCAGATTGTGGAGTATTTGAGGTCATTCCTGTTTGGCAGGGCAGGGTGGAGTGCGATAAACAGTCTCCTGCTTATATCAGGCGCCTTTTCACTCTTTCACAAAAAAAGTGTTCAACAGGTAGGGGGGTTCAGTAATAAAACAGTATCAGAGGATATGGAGATGGTCGTCAGACTGCACAGGTTTATGAGGACATGCAAGAAGCCATACAGGGTGGTCTTTATATCAGACCCCGTTGGATGGACAGAGGTCCCGTCCAGCCTTGCAATGCTCAAAAAACAGAGGATAAGGTGGCACAGGGGGCTTGCACAATCCCTCTTTATGAATATCTCCATGCTTTTTAATCCGAAATACGGCCGGATAGGCCTGCTGGCCATGCCTTATCAGGTACTGATAGAGCTGATATCTCCGGCAGTCGAGATCATCGGATATGTGGTTGTGATCCTTTCATATGTAACAGGCATTATAAGCTGGCGCTATTTTATGCTATTTCTGCTCCTGTCCATTGTATACAGCATATTCCTTTCTGCAGGGGCAGTGCTGCTTGAAGAGATTACGTATAAACGCTACCCAAAATGGGGAGACATGCTGAGGCTGATTTCTCTGTCATTTATAGAAAATATAGGATACAGGCAGATCAATTCCTGGTGGCGTGCCAGGGCACTGATTATTGCCATTATCAGACAGCGAAAGTGGGAAGTTGTCAAAAAAAAGGGATTTCAATATTCCCGATAAACAGGGACAGCGACTATTTATCAAATGGCATGGGGCGCTTATTAAGATAGATTCAGGACAATGATTTTCATGTCTGTCATTTCTTCGATAGTATATTTAGGCCCCTCCCTGCCAATGCCGCTCTGCTTGACACCTCCGTAAGGCATTGCATCTTCACGGTACATGGATGTATCGTTAATCATTACACCGCCAACCTGAAGCCACCGTGCCGCTTTAAATGCAAGATTGATATCAGATGTATAGATGCCGGCCTGCAGACCAAATTCAGAGTCATTGACCATTGCAATGGCCTCGTCAATCGTGGAATATTCCTGAATACTGACTATGGGCGCAAAAACCTCATGACAGACTATCTTCATGTTCCTGTCAACATCCTGTAATACGGCTGGCGTAAGCATGTTACCCTTTCTGCTCCCGCCAGTGAGGAGCTTAGCTCCCCTGGACACAGCCTCATCTATCCACTCCCTGGCCCTGATTGCCGCATCTTCAGTGATCATGGGGCCCAGATCAGTATCTTCCTGAAGGGGGTCCCCCACTTTGAGTGACTCAGCAGCAGGAATGAACATGCTCAGAAATTTATCTGCTATATCCCTGTGGAGTAATATCCGCTGAAGGGAAATGCAGATCTGACCAGAGTATGCAAAGGCCGCCCGCACACACGATGTGACGGCCTTGTCCATATCACAATCCTTATGAACAATCACTGCTGAATTTGATCCAAGCTCAAGTATAGATCTTCTGAGTCCTGTTGCCTCGCGAATGCGCCGGCCTACAGTGGGACTTCCTGTGAACGTGTACAGGGCAAACCGTGGGTCTGCAAGCAGCCGCTCTCCGACTGTTTTACCCGGTCCAAATATTATATTCAGATATCCTGGCGGAAGTCCTGCATCCATCATTATTTTGCCAAGGTTTATTGCTGTAATAGGGGTAACGTCTGCCGGTTTTAACACGACGGAGTTGCCTGCTGCTATTGCGGGGCCAACCTTGTGCGCTACGAGGTTCAGGGGAAAATTAAAGGGGGAGATGGCACATACAGGTCCTACAGGCATCCTGATTGTAAAGGCGATCCTGTTTTCTGATCCCCTGGCAGCCTCTACAGGTATCCCTTCTCCATGAATCCTTTTTGCCTCTTCTGCAGATATAAGAAATGTCTGGACAGCCCTGCTGACTTCAGTCCTTGCATCTCTGATTGGTTTACCGGCCTCCTGCGAAAGTGTTCTGGCAATGTCCTCAGTTTCCTGCTGCAGCAGTCCGGCAGATTTATGGAGTATTTCGTATCGTTCATACGGTGAGAGCTTAATATGCTTGAATGCCAGATCAGCAGATGAAATGGCATCATTTACATCATCTTGACCGGCTTCTGGTATGCGTCCTAATATAGCGCCATCATATGGGGATTTTATATCAATGAAATTTGCTGAGGAGGCATCTTTAGGAGATTCACGCCACTGACCATTGATAAGCATTCCATAACACGATGACATCTTGATTCTCTAAGCTGTGCCCTGTGAAGCAGCCTCCAGGTAGCTCAGCAACAATGACTGTTTTACACTATCGAATGTAGTAAATGCTATGCCAATGACATAATTATTATGAAATACCCTGCTCCACATGACTCTGCCAGGTATTATTTCTGTCACTTCCTCGTTGCCGTTAGTCTGCAGAAAGCTTATTCGTACTGTAAGCTCAAGGCCTGTGGGAAGCTGCTTTGATGAATATATGCCTATCCCACCCTTGCCGATAGTGCTAATTAGCGCCTCAATCGTCTCCTCTGAGTCACGAAATGTAATCTCTGCTATTGAGGCAATACCATAACGTGGATGTTTTCTTTTATTTCTCATGAAAATAAAACTACTTGTTTAAGATGAAGATGTCAAGAGAAAACATATTGCTTTATCTGCCCTGAAGTCAAGATTCATCTTTAAAGGCGTCAGGGGTTGACCTCGGAAGTGCCGGAAAGATAAAATGCAACATTCACGAATGATTGATGAACCGTAAAATGACAACGAAAATAATTACAGATGTTATGATAATCGGCGCTGGCGCATCAGGTCTTATGTGCGCCATAGAGGCTGGGAAGCGAAAACGCTCTGTAATCGTCATTGATCATGCAAATAAGGCGGGAAAGAAGATCAGTATTTCAGGCGGCGGACGGTGTAATTTTACAAATCTGAATATATCTCCCGGACATTATTTCTCAGGCAATCCTGATTTTTGCAGGTCTTCGTTAGCCCGCTTCACTTCCCGTGATATTATCCGCATGGTAGAACGGCATCGTATTAAATATATTGAGAAAGAGGCGGGACAATTATTTTGTAGTGATTCATCTGGTGATATTATTAACATGCTTCACAGGGAATGCAATGATTACGGGGTTCGAATATACCTTAATTATAGGATAAAAGGTATAAAGAGGAATGAAAATGGACAGGGCTTCACCGTATCAACTGACAAGGGCGTGATGGATTCTCAATCTCTCGTAATTGCAACAGGGGGGCTGTCCTATCCGCAGTTAGGTGCAACTGGATTTGGATACGATATTGCAAGGCAATTTGGACTTAAGGTTACTACGGTAAAACCAGCCCTGGTCCCACTCATGTTTAATCCGGCAGATCAAAAAAGATATGGCAGGCTCAGCGGCATTTCTCTAAGAGCTGAAGTTGGCTATAAAAAGATGAGTTTTTCAGGGGACATTCTTTTCACACACAGGGGACTGAGCGGTCCGGCTATCCTGCAAATATCGTCATTATGGGAAAAGGGGGGCAATATCAGTATTAATCTGTTGCCGCAACTGGATCTGGTTGAATACTTAATGACAGAGCACCGTCGCAGGGTTGAAATGAAGAATCTGCTTTCCGGCCTGCTGCCAGGACGATTTGCACAGATATTATGTGAGTCTTATATTGAGTCAAGGCCTCTTAATCAATTTTCGGAGAAGGAATTAAAATCCATTGCCCATTTACTTCAGAACTTGACAATACAACCTGCAGGGACTGAGGGTTATGGAAAAGCTGAGGTTACACTTGGTGGAGTGGATACAGCAGAGTTATCGTCAAAGACTATGGAGGCAAAGAATGTCCATGGCCTGTACTTTATTGGTGAAGTGGCAGATGTGACAGGACAGCTTGGCGGATACAATCTTCACTGGGCATGGGCCTCAGGTCATGCGGCAGGACAGTATGTATAGGAAGCGCAGGATAATCCTTGCATCCGCATCGCCAAGGAGAAAAGAGCTCCTTGAAAGGGCAGGATTGAAATTCGAGGTTGATGCAAGTGATTATGAAGAAGACCTGAGCCTTGGAATGCCTGCAAGAAGACTCGCAAGGTATTTATCCTGTGAACAGGCAAAGGCTGTGGCAGTAAAATATAAGAATGCCATTATTATCGCGGCTGACACTATTATTTCGTTTGAAGATATGGTATTTGGAAAACCGCATAATGATAGTGAGGCTATGAGAATGCTTAATATTCTGAATGGCAGGTCTCATTATGTAATAACCGGATTTACCATTATTGATACTGGAAAGCAGCAACAGGCTTCACGGTCAGTTGTTACAAAGGTATATTTCAGGATGATGACAAAGGTTGAGATAAAGACCTACGTCAGAACAGGGGAGCCGCTGGATAAGGCCGGCGCCTATGCTATCCAGGGACTCGGGGCTGCTATAGTAAAAAAGATCGAAGGAGATTATAATAATGTCGTGGGGCTGCCTGTCGATTTATTAATAAAAGAACTTAGAAGGTTTGGAGTCTGTAGATGATGGATGCCAGGACTTATATCATACGGTGGCTGATTAATGCACTAGGACTGCTCATTGTGTCAAAGATAATGGACAGCATTGAGATTGACAGCATCCTGACTGCAGTAGTGGCCGCTGCAGTCATAGGGCTAATAAATATATTCCTGAGGCCTTTACTTATTATTCTGACTCTTCCCATCAATATTC
>JADZCV010000040.1 GCA_020851375.1 Nitrospirota bacterium
GATTCCCGCTCACCACGTAGCTGTACCACTGCGTCGTCAACGTCGTGGTACCCGTCATAGTATCGCCAAGAACATTTAACGACGTCGTCGGACCGATCCCCTGCAAGGTGTTCTGAGTCAGGAATGCATTTAATATGTCGGCAGGGATCTGAGCGGTTACACTCCCAAGGTCTTGGATTACATTCCCCGTCAAGGCCGGTGAGCCGGCGTTACCCGTAAACCAGATCGCTTTAGCGATCTGGTTGTTCTGTATCGTCGTATTGATTGCATACGAAATTGCGCAGTAGATCCCATATTGCCCAGGGCTGCTGATGGTGCTGTTCTGAATCGTTCCGCCAACAATGCCATAGGTAGTACTGACATAGATCCCGTACCGCCCTGCATTGCTGATCGTCGCCTGAGATATAGACGGCGCCGTCGTGTAGCCGGAGGCTCCGTTAAGCGATATCCCGTCACTCCCTACCTGATCAACCGTAATGTTGGTTATGGTGGATGATGTATTGCTCAGCAAAATCCCGATGTTGCTGCTTTGTGTAATCACGCTGTTCTGAATGGTTGGAGATGCCCCATAAACATAGACATCCCCCTGTCCACCGCTTCCGCCATAACGGACTTCCGTATGATCGAGCACAGAGGAACCGGAACCCTGATATAGGTAAATATAATTCCAGTTGCCTGGTGCAGGAGTGGTGGCGCTCCCGTCGCCATTTGTATCCCCGCCGGCAGTATCGTCCTTATAAGACGTGAATACGATAGGCGCCTCAGCCATACCAGCCGCATTGAGACTGGCAGGATAGCTGGTCCCATTTGCTATCTGAAGATATGTGCCGGTCTGAAACTTTACCACGACGCCCGGTTGAATCGTCAGTGTAATAGGGGTACTTGTTGTTCCGTAGAACTGTACGGAAGAGGTAACAACATAGGGACTGCCGGAAAGGGTCCAGGTCGTATCCGTAGAAATGCGCCCACCGACTGATGTAGCCGCAAATATCCCTGATGGGAACAAAAGGATGGCAAAAAGCAACAAGGTTTTTTTGAATGTCAGATAACTTTTCATTTGTCAATAATACGCCCTGTTTAGGACACATTATTGACGAGACTTACCTGAAATGTCAAGATTTATTTAGCTAAGGTGGTATTTTAGTTTAAGAAAGGACTCACAGCCTTCCCTTAGTGGAAGGAATCCCGCTAACCCTGTTATCAATTGATGTTGCCTCATCGAGCGCCCTTGCAAATGCCTTGAACACGGCCTCGAAGATGTGGTGGATGTTGCGGCCGTAGCGCATGTTGATATGCAGCGTAATGCCGCTTGATGTGACAAGCGCCTGGAAAAAATCCTCGATCAGGTCAGCGTCAAACTCTTTGATCTTTCCCCTTTTCGGCAGCGCCAAGTTATAAACCAGATATGGCCTGCCGCTGATGTCGAGGGCAACGGATGCAAGTGTCTCATCCATGGGTATTAACGCACTCCCATAACGCCTGATCCCTTTCTTGTCTCCAACTGCCTGCGCAATCGCCTTGCCAAGCACTATGCCTATATCTTCCACTGTGTGATGATAGTCTATATCCAGGTCACCGGCTGCTTCTATGCTGAGATCAAATAAGCCATGCTTCGCAAACAGTGTCAGCATATGGTCGAGGAAAGGGATGCAGGTGTTTATTTTTCCTTTGCCCTGACCGTCAATTGTAAATTTCAGTGCTGCTGGTCGCGACCCCGGTTCCGGCAGAGACCGTCGTGATCAGGGCGGGGGCAAAGGCCGCTCCGGATTTAGATGCACCGGACTACATCCAGCAGATCAAGTATCTGATCCGCTCGGCGGCAACCGGCGCCACCCCGCCGGGATATGATGTCAGCATCATTCAGGATGGGAAAGAAGCATGCCCGGTAAAGGAATGCTCTCTCACTGTGGTCAGACGCCTCACGGGGAGAAACTTTATGGTCACGGAGTACCTCCTGATCAATCCGACCAAAGAGTCCCGCACATATTATGAGGACCTCTTTTCCCGGCCGGGAGTCCGGGCGATTGCCATCGAGCAGCATGAAGTGAAACCAGGTGGCATTACCCGGCTCTTCCGGATCGATGAGGTGACCCCATGAACCTTAAGACACTCACAGAGAGACTGTCCCGGAAGCAACTCATCTGGATAGCAGTAGGAGGGGGAGTCGCTCTCACCGGCATCCTGTTATTGAGCGGCCCCAAAAGGCAGGCGCCTCCGGCGCCAGTAAGCCGGCCTGTGGATGTGAACCTTCTGGGCAACGCCGACATCGAGAAGGAGCAGTGGCGGGCGACGTCGGAGAAGGAGATCGAGACGCTGAGGGCTCAGCAGCAGGAGCTATCAGCGCAGCTCCAGGGTCTCGCCGGAAATCTTAAAAAGCAAGAGGAGGGGAAAGACGTAAAAAGGCCGTTTCAGCAAGGCCCGAAAGACTTTCCACCGCTCCCTCCCCTTCCAGCGCTCAACCTCCCGCCGCCTCAAGCCCCCTTTCAGTCACCGCAATCGCCGAAGGCACCGCAGCATCCTCCCGCACCCCCGGCGCCTGATCCAATCCGGGTCTTCGGCCCCGAGGCCAATGCCTTCCCATTGTCCGGTAAGGAGAGGGAGAAACGGACGGTTGAAGTGGCAGATGAGAAACCCTATCTCTCCTCCGGAAGCTTTGTGCCCGGCGTGCTCCTCTCGGGACTCGATGCCCCGGCCGGGGTAACAGCCTCTAAGGAGCCCCATCCGGTGCTGATCCGGTTGTCAGACCTGGCGGTGCTCCCCAACCGCTTTCGCCTCGACATTAAAGAGTGCTTCATCGTCGGAGAGGGATATGGCGACCTCTCCTCCGAGCGAGCCTACATCCGCACCACGATGCTATCCTGTGTCCGGAAGGAGGAAAGCAAGATTGCATCCCCAGTAATAAAGGCACACAAATGTGCAAAATATCTGGAAGGCAGTTCACCGGATGTTATTATGTCTGCAAGGGTATCTTCATCAAGAGAACTCTTAAGCGAGCTGTTTACAGTGGAATAGACAATATTCGCCACAATTGCCCCCTGTGATACTGGCGGATTGTTTTGAATATATATTACCTGTCTTTCCAGAACAACTCAATATTATTATGTATAATACCCTCTCCTATTTAGTTCGCAGCCTTTTAAAACCAAATAGAAAATACCATACAGATATCACTATTGGAACTAAACTCAGTACCTGTCCAATGGATAAGGGAAACCATGCGGGTAAGTTATGCAGGTCTTTCCAGAACTCTATGATAAACCTTCCTGTAAAATAGAGCAGCAGAAAGAGAAAAAGAAAGAATAATGGCGGTTTTTTTCTGTAATACCTCTTATATGCAGTAAAAAGTATGAAAAAGACTGCAATGCTCAAGATTGCCTCATATAGTTGAGCCGGATGTCTCGGAAAGTCCTCTCCCAGCCTCCTGAAGACTACCCCCCAGTTGCCCTGCCCAGAGCTGCCTCCAACAGGTTTACCCACTATTTCAGAGTTAAAAAAGTTGCCTATGCGCACAAAGGCGGCAGTTACAGGCATCCCAAGTACCAGCACATCAACATATCTTGTAAAGTTGGCATTATGAATTTTTGTCCAAAGGAGGTATGAAATGAACAGTCCGGTTGCCGCCCCATGACTTGACAGACCGCCATTCCATATCTTAAGTATTGCTGTTGGGTGTGAGAGGTAATAAGCCGGTTCGTAGAAAAGCACCTCCCCAAGCCTGGCGCCTATAATCAGACCCCAGAATAAATAAATTATTATTCCGTCGAGGTCTGAGAGTGGATAGCCTTCCCTCTTGAAAATCCATTTTAACAGCAAATAGTATGCTACTATGCCGGAGCTTAACAGGACACCATACCACCTTATTGTGATTGGTCCTATCTGAAAAATTACCGGTGAGAGGTCGTTAATAAAGGTCATTTTACAGGATGGATAGAGGCCTCGTGATCAAACTCTGAATTCCGTGCTGCAGTGCGGGCAAATAGCCCTTTTCTGAGACCTCCTCCAGATAGAGTATATAAGCCCAGGCACGATAAGGAGCCATAACAGTCCTTCTAGCATAAGCGACCCTGGGAGTATAACCATAATGTCTCCACCGTGACCACAGGACGGGCATCTTGAAGTCTTTATCATATTAGTATGCTATACCAGTCAGCCTGCCAATGGCAAGAGAAATATCATAGTGGGTAATTATTCATGGAAACAGCTTTTTTTGCTTCCCCATGTACCCTCCCTTGACCTGTCCGGATCTGCTGTGTAATATAAGCCATTATAATCCGAATCCAAAGGAGGTTTTTATGACACGGCTGAATAATGTTGATTTGAACAAGGTAGAGGGCTACGGTAATCAGATTAAGGATGATGCAGGCAAGGCAAAGAAGACGCAGGTAATAGAAGGGGAGTGGTTTCTCAAAGAAGGGGGGGCGCAGTTTAAGTCAACAATCAAATTTGAGGGCGGGCAGACTGTATTTGAGGCAGACAGTCCGACATTTATGGGCGGCGGGGGGGCGATGCCAGGTCCTATGCACTACTGTTTTTATGGCCTTGCATCCTGTTATACGGCAACGTATGCCACAATGGCGGCAATGCTCGGAATAGAGCTAAAGAAACTGACGACAAGGGTAGAGGCAGATGTTAATTTTTCACGCGTCTTTGGACTTGGTGACCAGCCTGTAATGGAAGAGGTCAGGGTCACACTTAATGTGGTGAGTGATGCGCCGGAAGAAAAGCTTAGAGAAGCGGAAGAATTGGCAATACAGCGGTGTCCTGTGGTCTATACACTGAAGAATCCTGTCAAGCTTGTGCCATCAATTAAGATTTCACGGTAAAGCGTGATAATTCCTGCTGCAGCACAGTTACTGACTGAGTCAGGTGTTGACAAGGGTTTTTATTTAGTCTAAAGTATTATTAACCTTTAATTTAGCCCAGCGAGGCTAAAAAGGATTATAGAATGTACAATAAAGTATCGGACATTACACAAACCTTCTCACCTGAAAATGGTGAGGAGGTTTTTTTTTGCCATGGATATGATAAGGGATGGTCTTGATGCCTGATAACCTGTTAATGGATAAGATGGGGATTGCAAGGGCAGTCAGCCGTATAGCCCATGAGATAGTTGAAAGGAACAAGGGGACTGATGAACTTGTTCTGATTGGCATCCGTACCTGCGGCGTACACCTTGCCAACCGTCTTGCAATAAAGATCATGGAGATTGAAAAGTCTGATGTGCCGGTTGGCATACTGGACATAACCCTGTACAGGGATGACCTTCTGACACGAAAGGAACACCCTGAAGTCAGAAAAACAGAGATACCATTTGAACTATCAGGAAAGATCGTAGTTCTGATTGATGACGTACTCTATACAGGACGTACTATAAGGGCTGCTATGGATGAGTTAATGGACTTTGGCCGTCCTGCGATGATAAAGCTTGCCGTACTTATTGACAGGGGACACAGGGAGCTACCCATCAAGGCCGACTATGTAGGAAAGAATGTCCCCACGACAAAGGCTGCAAAGGTTAAGGTAATGTTAACGGAAGAAGGATTCGACGACCAGGTCATTCTTAAGGAAGGACACTGATTATATGGAACTCAGGAGCAAAGACCTTCTCGAGATTAAGGAATTATCAGTAGATGAGATACGGGGCATCCTTGACACTGCGGAGTCGTTCAAGGAAGTTACAGGCAGAGATATCAAGAAAGTCCCTACGCTGAGGGGAAAGACCGTTGTAAACCTGTTTTTCGAACCGAGCACAAGGACGAGGACATCGTTTGAACTTGCTGCAAAGAGGCTTTCCGCTGATGTGATAAACTTCTCGGTTGCAACGAGCAGTGTTACAAAGGGAGAAACACTCCTGGATACAGCACGGAATATTGAGGCTATGCGATCTGACTACATTATCATCCGCCACTCGGCATCAGGAGCCCCGCATATCCTTGCAAAGAATCTTAAGAGCTCTGTTATAAATGCAGGCGATGGTTCACACGAACATCCGACCCAGGCGCTTCTCGACATGTTTACAATCAGGGAAAAGAAGGGGAGGATAGATGGACTGAAAATAGCAATAATAGGTGATATTGCACATAGCCGTGTTGCAAGGTCTAATATTTTCGGGTTGACAAAGCTTGGGGCAGAGGTCAGGCTGGTCGCCCCGCCGGCATTGCTGCCGCCGGAGGTGGAGGACCTTGGAGTCTCAGTCTATTACAATATGAACGATGCACTTATTGATGTTGATGTTATAATGGTGCTCCGTATACAGTTGGAACGTCAGGGCAGGAACTATTTCCCGTCATTGCGCGAATATGCAGGGCTTTACTCGCTCAATGCCGACAGAGTGAGATTTGCAAAGGGAGATGTAATGATTATGCATCCAGGGCCTATCAACAGGGGGATTGAAATTGCACCCGAGGTTGCTGATGGTATGTCATCTGTCATACTCGATCAGGTGACAAACGGTATAGCCGTCAGGATGGCCGTACTGTATCTACTGTCAGGTGGAGTGGAGAGGGTTAACTAAGGAGGATATGGATCTCTTAATAAAAAATGGTCACATTATAGATCCGGCAAACAACGTGGACGGCATTTCTGATATGGTAATCAGGCATGGATCTGTTGCAATAATTGAACAGAATATCCAGGGAACCCCGGGGTATGAGGTTATTGATGCCTCAGGTCTTCTGGTCATCCCAGGTCTGATTGACATGCACAGTCACCTGCGTGAGCCAGGACATGAATACAAGGAGACCATTCTTTCAGGGACTATGTCGGCTGCAGCAGGAGGGTTTACCACTGTCTGTTGTATGCCAAATACCCAGCCTGTGAATGATTCACAGGCTGTAACAGAATTTATTCTGCAAAAGGCCTCTGCCGCAGGGTTTGTAAATGTCCTCCCTGTAGGGGCAATAACCAAGGGCAGCAAAGGCGATGAAATCACTGAAATGGGGGATTTAAAGAAGGCCGGCTGCATTGCAGTGTCAGATGATGGAAAACCTGTGATGAACAACCTTGTAATGAGAAGGGCGCTGGAATATGCGAAGATGTTCAAACTGCCAGTGATCTCCCATTGTGAGGATTTGCAACTCGCTGATGACGGTGTTATGAATGAGGGGAGGATATCAACTGAGCTGGGGTTAAGGGGCATACCCAATGCCTCTGAAGATGTAATGGTTGCACGGGACATCGCACTTGCCGGGCTCACAGGAGGACACATACATATTGCGCACGTCAGCACAGTAGGGGCGGTCGAGCTGATAAGAAAGGCAAAGGATAATGGCATCAATGTAACTGCCGAGACATGCCCTCATTACCTTGTGCTGACTGATGATGCTGTAAGGGGCTACAATACCAATGCCAAGATGAAGCCGCCGCTTCGAAGCGCTGAAGATGTTGCGGCTGTGAGGGCGGGACTCCGGGATGGTACAATTGATGTCATTGCAACTGACCATGCCCCGCATTCTCAGGAGGAGAAGGAAAGGGAGTTCGATTATGCACCTTTTGGGATTGTCGGATTTGAGACAGCCCTCCCTGTTGTTCTAAGGCTCGTGGAGGAAGGTGTGCTTACGATTCGCGATGTAATATTAAAGATGTCTTTAAACCCTTCCAGGATACTTAGAATCAATAAAGGGGGCATCGGCATAGGTGCAGATGCAGATGTAACATTGATAAATCCAAACACTACATGGGTTCTGGAAGCGGCTAATCTCAGATCAAAGAGCAGGAATACGCCGTTTGACGGATGGAAGATGAGGGGAAAGGTAAGTTACACAATTGTCGGTGGAAAGGTAGTCTATCATGAAGCATAACAGGGCAGTCCTTGCGCTTGCTGACGGCACAGTATATGAAGGTTCTGCCATTGGCGCTGATATTGAGACCCATGGCGAGGTAGTCTTTAACACGAGCATGACCGGCTATCAGGAGATATTGACTGATCCGTCATATAAGGGACAGATCGTAACAATGACCTATCCCCACATAGGCAACTATGGGATAAACAGCGATGACATTGAGTCATTCAGGCCTCATGTCTCAGGATTTATAGTAAAGGAGCTGTCACCATACACGAGCAACTGGCGCTCGCAAAAGACGCTCGATGCATATCTGAAGGAAAATAATATTGCAGGAATACAGGGGATAGATACACGGGCATTAACCAGGAGGCTCAGGGAGAAGGGGTCTCAGGTGGGGATTATCTCCTGCAATGAGACGGACACAAAGCGTCTTGTTGCGAGTGCAAAATCTATGCAGGGCCTTACAGGGGTTGACCTCGTCAAAGAAGTAACATGTGGTAAACCGTACAGAAAAAATCCCACTATATCTCCCTTTATCAAAGGGGGAGAACAATACCCCCCTTTAGAATTGAACATTGTTGTCTATGACTTCGGAGTCAAGTGGAATATTATAAGGAGTCTCGATAATCTCGGCTGTAATGTTACTGTTGTCCCTGCATTTACACAGGCTGAGGATGTCCTCGGTATGAATCCTGACGGCATTCTTCTTTCAAACGGGCCTGGAGACCCTGAGGCTGTAAGCTACGCAATTGCCAATGTCAGAAAACTTATAGGCAGGAAACCTTTGTTCGGCATCTGCCTCGGACACCAGATCCTGGGGCTTGCACTTGGCGGAAAGACTTACAAACTAAAATTCGGACATCACGGAGGAAACCAGCCTGTAATGGACCTTTCAACCCGAAAAGTAGAGATTACTGCCCAGAATCACAATTTTGCTGTAGATATTGATTCTATCGGCGGTGATGTTGAGCTGACCCATGTAAATCTTAATGACCAGACGGTTGAAGGTATGAGGCACAGGATACACCCGGTGTTTTCTGTTCAGTATCATCCTGAGGCATCACCAGGCCCGCATGATTCAGGCTACTTATTCAAGAGGTTTACAGATATGATAGGGAGTATCAATGCCTAAGCGCACTGACATCAGAAAGATTCTCCTTATTGGGTCAGGTCCGATTATCATAGGACAGGCATGCGAGTTTGATTACTCAGGAACACAGGCAGCCAAGGCCCTGATGGAAGAAGGATACAAGGTGGTGCTGGTTAACAGTAACCCTGCAACCATTATGACGGATCCTCAATTTGCGGACAGTACCTATATCGAACCTATTACACCTGATATAGTAGAGATGATTATCGAGAGGGAAAGGCCTGATGCACTACTGCCGACAATGGGCGGACAGACAGCCCTTAATGTTGCATCAGAACTATTCCGCAGGGGGGTATTGAGCAAATATGGCGTTGAACTCATCGGCGCAAAATATGAATCTATTGACAAGGCAGAAAACAGGGAAAAATTCAAGGAGGCAATGAAAAAGATCGGTCTTTCAGTGCCGGACAGCGGTTTTGCCTACACAGTAGAGGATGCCAGGAGGGTGCTTGAGATCGTGGGATTTCCGGCTATCATAAGGCCGTCTTTCACACTGGGAGGCACAGGAGGGGGCATCGCCTATAACATCGAGGAATATGAAGATATCGTCAAATTGGGCATTGATGCTAGTCCCATTAATGAGATACTAATCGAGCGCTCACTCCTGGGCTGGAAGGAGTACGAACTCGAGGTGATGAGGGATATTGCTGACAATGTAGTTATCATATGCTCAATAGAAAATTTCGATCCCATGGGTGTACACACGGGAGACAGCATTACTGTCGCTCCCTCTCAAACGCTTTCAGACCGGGAATATCAGATAATGCGTAATGCCGCCATAAAGATCATAAGGGAAATTGGCGTAGACACAGGCGGCTCTAACATACAGTTCGCGGTCAATCCGAAAGATGGTGAGATGACAATAATTGAGATGAATCCGAGAGTCTCAAGGAGTTCTGCACTTGCATCCAAGGCTACCGGCTTCCCGATTGCAAAGATTGCTGCAAAACTATCAGTTGGTTATACGCTTGACGAGATAAGAAACGACATAACAAAGATTACACCTGCTTCCTTTGAACCGATGATAGATTATGTCGTTGTTAAGATACCAAGATTTGCATTCGAAAAATTTCCCCAGGCTGATCAGACACTTACAACCCAGATGAAGTCTGTTGGCGAGGTGATGTCAATCGGACGGACATTTAAGGAAGCGGTACAGAAGGCAATCAGATCCCTTGAAATTGACCGGCACGGCTTCACTGAAATGCCAGGCAAGGAATCGCCGGATCAGATTAGGGAGAAGCTAAAGATACCTAACTGTGAGAGGCTTTGGTATGTAGCCGATGCGCTTCGTTGCGGGATGAGTACGGAAGAGGTGCACGTCATTTCAGGTATTGATCCGTGGTTCCTTGAACAGATAAGAGAGGTCGTTGAAATGGAAGGGGCTCTGAAGGATGTATCCCTAAGGAGTGTCCCGGTGCCTGACCCCGGCTTGCTGCGCCAGGCAAAGGGATTCGGTTTTTCAGACCACAGGATAGCCGAACTCCTGAGCACTGAAGAAAGTGAGGTAAGGGCTTTACGGGAAGGATATAATATAAGGCCAGTTTATAAGAGGGTGGATACATGTGCTGCTGAGTTTGAGGCACATACACCGTATCTGTACTCAACATATGAGCAGGAGTGTGAATCAAATCCTTCTGACAAGCGCAAGATAGTAATCCTTGGCGGCGGACCTAACAGGATTGGACAGGGTATAGAGTTTGATTATTGCTGCGTGCACGGCTCTTTTGCACTCAGGGAGGAAGGCTTTGAGACCATTATGGTTAACTGTAACCCTGAGACAGTGAGCACTGATTATGACACATCCGACAGGCTGTACTTTGAACCTCTTACTGAAGAAGACGTATTAAATATTATAAACAAAGAAAAGCCGGTTGGAGTGATAGTCCAGTTTGGGGGACAGACACCTCTTAAACTTGCTGTCCCTCTCGAACAGGCCGGAGTAAATATACTCGGTACATCTCCTGATGCCATTGACAGGGCTGAGGACCGTGAAAGATTCCGTGACCTCCTTAACAAACTCAGGCTGATTCAGCCTGCAAGCGGAATAGCAAGGTCTGCTGACGAAGCGGTTTCAGTGGCAAGCGGAATCGGATATCCTGTCCTTGTAAGACCGTCATATGTACTCGGGGGCAGGGCTATGGAGATTGTTTATGATGAAAACGGTCTCAGGGACTACATTGCACGCGCTGTAAAGGCGTCTCCAAAACATCCTGTGCTGATAGACAAATATCTTGAGGATGCAACTGAGATAGACGTAGATGCCATCTCTGACGGATGTGATGTGGTTATAGGCGGCGTAATGGAACACATTGAAGAGGCAGGCGTCCATTCCGGGGACAGCGCCTGTTCACTGCCGC
Organism: Nitrospirota bacterium; assembly: GCA_020851375.1. Taxonomy (NCBI): domain Bacteria; kingdom Pseudomonadati; phylum Nitrospirota; species Nitrospirota bacterium. The sequence continues at coordinate 11,295 of JADZCV010000040.1, forward strand.
CATTTTCAATATCTCAGGCTATTATAGCAAGTATAAAAGAACAGACCCGAGCCATGGCATGTGAGCTTGGCGTCGTAGGCCTTATAAACATCCAGTTTGCAGTCAGGGATGACATTGTATACGTACTGGAAGTCAATCCACGGGCATCAAGGACAGTGCCCTTTGTCAGCAAGACGATCGGTGTTCCTCTCGCAAAGCTTGCGGCAAAGGTAATTTCAGGAAGAAAACTCAAAGACCTCGGATTTACAAAAGAGGTTGAATTCAGTCACGTTGCAGTAAAAGAGGCCGTATTTCCTTTCTCGAAGTTTCCAGGAGTTGATACCCTCCTTGGGCCTGAGATGAAGTCAACCGGTGAGGTGATGGGTATAGACAGGGATTTCTCAACCGCCTTTGCAAAGGCGCAGTCCGCGGCATCACCGCCTTTACCGCTCAAAGGCACAGCATTCATCAGTGTAAAGGACAGGGATAAACCGGCAACAGTTGATATTGCAAGAAGACTTACTAATGCAGGCTTTCTTATTGAGGCAACAAAAGGTACTGCCGTTGAATTTCAAAAACATGGTATTCCTGTTTCGATCGTAAATAAGGTCAAAGAGGGCAGACCGCACATTGTTGATCATATAAAGAACGGAGATATTGCGCTCGTCGTCAATACTGTCGGAGATATGAAATCAAAGGACGATTCTTATTCCATAAGGAGGAGCGCACTGACAAGGGGCATCCCCTACTATACAACAATATCAGGTGCAAAAGCTGCTGTAAGCGGTATTGAGGCACTTCAGAAGAGGAGTATTGAAATAAAAAGTATTCAGGAGTATCATAAGGTTTAAACGGAGATAGTGATGTGAAGAGGCCTATTACAAAAGAGGGTTATCAAAAACTTAAAGAAGAACTTGAGAGATTCAGGAAGGTCGAGCGGCCAAAGAATATCCAGGACATAGCAGAGGCGAGGGCGCATGGTGATCTTTCTGAGAATGCTGAATATTCTGCAGCCAAGGAGCGCCAATCATTTATAGCGGCACGAATTTCAGACCTCGAACATAAGATTGCCACTTCAGAAATAATAGATATTACCAGACTCGAATCTAATAAGGTCGTATTTGGAGCAACTGTATCACTAATTGACCTCTTCAAAGGAGAGCAGAAGAGATACACTATAGTTGGTGAGGACGAGATAGACTTGAAATCCGGTAAAATATCCCACAGCTCACCGGTTGGCAGGGCTCTTATAGGAAACAGGGTAGGCGACGTAGTAACCATAAAGGCCCCGGCCGGGGACAGGGAATATGAGATTCAGGGTATATCCTTTGGAGAATGAAGGCTCGCGTAATATCAAATCAGGGTATTAAAGGTCATTACTTTAAGCTATTCATAAAACTTACCCAGAAGATATCATATTTACCAGGCCAGTTTGTAATGATCAGGCCATCGGACAGCACCTCTTCTGGTATTTTCCTGCCGCGTCCATTCAGCATTCACATTCTCACAGAAGACAATCAAATCGGAATATTATATAAAGTTGTTGGCAGGGGAACAGAATTTCTGAGCAGGCTTGGCACTGGCAGCGAGATTGATGTTTGCGGTCCATTCGGCAATGGTTTTGATATTGATCTCAGCATAGTACCTGATGAATTCATTATTGTTGCCGGTGGGATAGGGGTTGCCCCATTGCCAGGCCTGTCAGAATTAATACGAAAAAAGCGTCCTGAGGCCGCTCTCTACGCATTTGTCGGTGGAAGGGGGAGTGTTGACATTCTCTGCACAGATGAGCTCGAAAGGCTTGGGGCCAGAGTAGTCGTTTCAACAGAGGACGGTTCCGCAGGCATAAAGGGCTATGTTACCGATGCGCTTGAAGGGTATTTGATGCAGGGGAGTCGTGCCAGAAAATCAAGTCTTTATGCATGCGGCCCCAACCCTATGCTTAAGCGGATATATGACATTGTGGACCCTTATAAACTTGATACATATTTCTCTATGGAGGCCAGTATGGCATGCGGCATGGGGCTCTGCATGGGGTGTGCAGTAAAAAAAAGGGACGGGGGTTATTACCTCGTTTGCAAGGACGGCCCGGTATTTAATGGAAACATGATAGATTTCAATGATGAAACCTGATTTATCAACAGAAATAGCAGGAATTAAACTTAGAAATCCTGTTATGCTTGCCTCAGGCACTGCTGGATATGGTGAAGACATATCAAAGTATTGTGACCTGAACAGGATAGGTGCAATTATCGTTAAAGGGATTGCCCTCAAGGCAAGTCATGGCAATCCGCCTCCCAGGATATGTGAGACTCCGGCCGGAATGCTGAATGCTATTGGATTACCCAATGTTGGTGTTAAGTCATTTATAGACGAGAGGGTCCCCTTTCTGCGTCAGTTTGATACAAAGGTAATAGTAAACATCTTCGGCTCTACTGTGGATGAGTATGGTGAGGTGGCAGGCGCCTTAAATGGCGTTGCCGGGGTGCATGGTTTGGAGGCCAATATATCCTGCCCAAACGTTAAAGAAGGGGGCATTGCATTCGGTACAGACCTCGATACAACGCGCCGTGTAGTAAGCAGGATACGGAAATCCACGACGCTCCCTCTGATAATAAAGCTGTCTCCAAATGTAACTGACATCACATCATTTGCAAAGGCCTGTGAGGACGAAGGGGCTGATGCGGTCTCACTCATAAACACACTGATCGGGATGTCAATTGATACAGCTACATGGAGACCCAGGCTCGCCAATATTACCGGAGGCTTGTCAGGTCCAGCGATAAGGCCAGTAGCAGTACGAATGGTGTGGCAGGTCTGCAATACGGTAAAGATTCCGGTAATCGGGATGGGTGGAATCACCGACAGCCGTGATGCCCTTGAGTTTCTGCTTGCAGGGGCTTCTGCAATAGCTGTGGGCACTGCGAACTTCCTTAATCCATCTACTGCAATAGAAATAGCTGATGGCTTGTCACTATATATGGAAGAGAGAAACATTTCCAGGCTTAACCATCTCATAGGCAAGGTTAAAATCCCCGGGCGGCAACTTTAATCCATGAACATAATTACCCTCACTTCTGATTTTGGCCTCATGGACCCTTTTGCCGGCATGATGAAGGGTGTTATTTACTCCATAAATAATGAGGTTACAATAGTTGACATATCTCATGGAGTTGACAGCCAGGACATCTTTGGGGCTTCCTTTATCATAAATGCATCATACAGGTACTTTCCATGCCTGACCATCCACGTGGTTGTCGTGGACCCAGGGGTAGGATCAGACAGAAAAGCCATCCTTGTAAAGGCATCCGGACACTATTTTATAGGACCGGACAATGGGGTACTTTCTTCAGTTATAGCCGGGGACACCAATTCTGTAATATATGAAATTACTGAAGACAGATATTTTCTAAGAAGCGCCGGTAATACCTTTCACGGCAGGGATATCTTTGCACCTGTTGCCGCATGGTTATCAAAGGGCTGTGATCCGGCAAACTTTGGTCATGTAACTACTGATTACGTCAGTATTGAAATTCCTGAGCCCCTGTTGCAAAATGATACGCTGACAGGTGAAATCATTTATATTGACAGGTTTGGCAATCTCTTTACAAACCTTGATTACAGGGATATTGATAAACAGATTAAGGCCGGATCAGCTTCTACCCCGTTCATTAGATTAAATCAGAATGAATTGTTGTTAAAAAAACATTATGCAGAAGCAGGCATCGCTGAAACGGCTGCTGTCATAAACAGCTTTGGACTCATTGAAATATATACATTCATGGGGAATGCGGCAATAAAAACCGGGGCCAAAAAAGGCGATACAGTCAGTCTCGGCTTTAAATAGACGGGTCATAGGCAATCTTGTTTTGCTTTATATGATATGATAACATTTTTTGACACTACACATCATAAAGGAGCGTTTCAATGCAAACTTCATCAGAAATCAGGCGGGCTGTAATAAGTGTAACAGACAAGAGCGGGATAGTCGAATTTGCACGCAGGCTGTCAGGGTTTGGGGTTCATATTCTTTCAACAGGAGGAACTGCGAAGACACTTAAGGCTGCAGGAATTGAGGTTACAGACGTATCCCAATATACAGGCTTTCCCGAGATGATGGATGGCCGTGTAAAGACCCTTCACCCAAAGGTGCATGGTGGGCTTCTAGGCAGGAGGGACATTCCGGAGCATATGCAGCAGATGTCCGAACATGGTATAGATCCGATTGATATGGTGGTAATTAATCTCTATCAATTTGACAAGGCGGTCGCAAAACCCGACTGCACATTTGAGGATGCCATAGAAAACATAGATATCGGCGGTCCATCAATGATCAGGTCTGCTGCAAAAAATTTCGGATCTGTTGCTGTTGTAACAGATCCTTCAGACTATAACTCAATCATGAAGGAGATGGATGAATCAAATGGCTCGATTTCGCACGACACCAGGTTCAGACTTGCCAGAAAGGCATTTTCTACTACAGCAAGATATGACACAATGATATCTCATTACCTTGATAAGGTATCTGATAAACCTGAGGAGACAATACACTTCCCTGAGATTTTCACCCCTTCATTCGAAAAGGTGCAGCATCTGCGTTACGGCGAAAACCCTCATCAGCGGGGCGCATTTTACAGGGAAATCGGATACAGCGGTAACTCGGTTTCCCGGGCTAGGAGGCTTCAGGGAAAGGAAATGTCATACAATAATTACCTCGATGCCAACTCTGCACTCGAACTTGCACGGGAGTTCGATGAACCAACCGCTGTTATAGTTAAACACAATAATCCGTGCGGCGCTGCATCGGCTGAAGACCTCAGGGATGCGTATTGTATTGCAAGGGATACTGATCCGGTATCAGCATTCGGCGGTGTAATTGCATTCAATACGATTGTGGATGAATATACAGCCGCTGAGATAGCGAAAACCTTTGTTGAAGTTATAGTTGCGCCTGAGTTTTCAGGTGAGGCACTTGAGATCTTTCAGAAAAAGGCAAATGTCCGTTTACTGGAAACAGGCCCTTTATCTGCAATATCAGAAGGGACAATGGATTTCAAGAGGGTGACAGGCGGTCTTCTTATGCAGGACATGGACCTCGGCATCAATGATGATATAGCCAATATCAGAATCGTGTCTTCCCGACATCCCACTGAGGAAGAGATGGATGCCCTCAGATTCACATGGAAGGTCTGCAAGCATGTAAAATCCAATGCCATAGTATTCGGCCGGGGGACGGAAACTGTTGGCATAGGTGCAGGACAGATGAGCAGGGTTGATTCAGTGAAGCTTGCGGTTTCAAAATCAAGGGGCAAAATCAGCGGTTGCGTAATGGCATCAGATGCCTTCTTTCCATTCAGAGATGCAATAGATGAGGCAGCCAGAGTAGGAATTTCAGCAATAATTCAACCAGGCGGATCTATTAAGGATGATGAAGTAATAAAGGCTATTGATGAATATAACATGGCTATGGTGTTTACAGGAGTCAGGCATTTCAGACATTGATTGAAAATAAGGGGGCAGGTCTTGCTGACCTCTTGACCTTGAAGGAATATTGTAGGATGAACCGTCATGAGCCAGGGCTCACAAAAGACAGATGAAAATCCCCCTTAGTCCCCCTTTTCCAAAGGGGGAAATTAGTTCCCCCCTTTAGTAAAGGGGGGATAGGGGGGATTTGAACGGAGATTTTCGAGTGAACGTCTTAGTCATAGGGAGTGGGGGCAGGGAGCATGCACTTGTATGGAAGATTGCCCAGAGCAGGCATGCCAACAGGATTTATTGCGCACCAGGCAATGCAGGAATCGCGAAAATTGCTGAGTGTGTCCCAATATCATCCACTGATATTAAATCTCTTTATGCCTTTGCAAAGGATAAGGACATCGGATTAACGGTCGTTGGTCCTGAGGCCCCGTTGGTGCTTGGAATAGTTGATACGTTCAAAAGCAATGGACTGCGGATATTCGGCCCTACGAGGTTTGCAGCGCAATTGGAGGGTAGTAAGGCCTTCTCAAAAAAAATCATGCTAAAATATGGTATACCCACTGCCGAGGCGGGAATATTCACTGATCCTGAAAAGGCAATCAGCTACGCAAGAGCAATGGGCGCCCCGGTAGTTGTCAAGGCGGACGGACTTGCAGCAGGAAAGGGTGTTATTGTCTGCTCAAACGAGGGTGAGGCTCAGGATGCAATTGACCGGATAATGACCAGGCGCGTATTCGGCGAGGCTGGCTCAACGGTCGTTATTGAGGAGTGTCTTGCTGGAGAGGAGGCGTCATTTCTTGCGTTCTCTGATGGAACTACAGTTATCCCAATGCCTCCGTCTCAGGACCATAAAAGGGCTCTTGATGGTGACAGGGGGCCTAATACAGGCGGCATGGGGGCATACTCTCCTGTGCCTGCCGTTGACGCTTCCATGCAGGAGAGGATCATGAAGGAAGTTATGCTTCCTGTAGTCAATGCACTAAGGGCTGAGGGGAATTCATATGAAGGTATCTTATATGCCGGCATCATGTTAACCAGGACAGGCCCGAGGGTTCTCGAGTTCAACTGCAGATTCGGCGATCCTGAGGCTCAGCCTGTACTGATGAGATTGGAAACAGATTTGCTCGACATAATGAATGCTGTCGTTGACAGGAGGCTTGATAAGATTGATATAGCGTGGAGCCCGTCTGCCGCTGTTTGCGTAGTTGTTGCAGCAGCCGGGTATCCTGATAAATACCCGACAGGTCAGGTAATTAAAGGCCTGGAAGACATGGATGATATGAAAGATGTCATGGTATTTCATGCAGGCACAAAGAAGGATAATGATGATATAGTAACAGCCGGCGGAAGGGTGCTTGGCATAACCGCTACAGGGATAAATATCGGTGAAGCGATAATCAGGGCATATAATAGCGTTGACAGGGTGCAATTCGATGGTATGCAGTTCAGGAAGGACATCGGTAAACGGGCGATAAGGTAAAGGCAACAGATGCAGCAATTAACAGGAAAGGACTTTAAAGGATGAAAAAAGCGCTGGTAGCTATTGTTATGGGCAGTGAATCCGATCTGCCGGTTATGAGTGAGGCATCAAACATTCTCGACAAGTTTAATGTACCCTATGTGGTAAAAATAGCCTCTGCCCACAGGAGTCCGGGGCTCGTAAGCTCATTCTCAAGAGGTGCGGAGGACTCTGGTTTTGAGGTAATTATTGCAGGTGCAGGAGGGGCGGCGCATCTGCCTGGGGTAATTGCAGCAGAAACCGTGCTGCCGGTAATTGGTGTGCCTGTTAATTCTTCTCCCCTCCAGGGATTTGATTCCCTTCTTTCAATAGTCCAGATGCCTGGTGGGGTTCCTGTGGCCACAATGGCAGTAGGTACAGCAGGTGCAAAAAATGCAGCACTGTTTGCAATACAATTATTATCGAGAAAGGACAAGGATATACTGACTAAACTCAAACAGTATAAGAGGGATATGGCAGAGGCAATAGAGAAGAAGCAAAAGGGTTGATTGGGATGAGGATAATTAAAATAAGCCAGACCTCCCCGGATCCTTCAGCGGTCTCTGAAATAGCCGAATTATTAAGGGCCGGTTCAGTTATTGCCTATCCAACCGATACTTTTTACGGATTAGGCGCTGATATTACAAATCAGAGTGCAATAAGGCGATTATACTCAATAAAGAACAGACAGCCTGATAAACCTATTCTTATACTTATATCTGACATGCAAATGCTGCATCCATTGATAGCGGGTGGTTATCTTCCACCAATCGCCAGGCGATTAACAGACAGTTTCTGGCCAGGTCCCCTGACTTTGGTATTTCATGCGTCAGAGAAAGTCCCTGCGCTACTTACAGCCAATACTGGGAAAGTAGGTATACGCTTGCCTGACAATGAGTTATGCAAGTTACTTATAGCTAAACTTGAACATCCATTGACGGCAACAAGCGCTAACATATCAGGAGTCAGGAGCATTTATAATCCGGATGAAATAATAGAAACAATAGGTAGCAGGATTGATGCACTTGTAGATGGTGGGAAGACAAAGGGCGGCCTTGAATCAACTGTAGTTGATGTTACAGGGGATAAACCTGAGATAATTCGAGAAGGGGCTATACCCCGATCACTAATAAAGGAAGGGATTTCCAGGTGAACCGTCATGAGCCACGGCTCACAAAGGCAGATGAAAATCCCCCTGAGTCCCCCTTTACTAAAGGGGGAAATTAGTTCCCTCCTTTAGTAAAGGGGGGATTTGAACGGAGATTTTCGGATGAAGCTTATAGTTCAAATACCGTGTCTTAATGAGGAGGCAACGCTGCCTGTTGCTATAAAGGCAATTCCGCGAAAGATATCAGGTGTAGACAGCGTGGAGATCCTTGTTATTGACGATGGTAGCAGCGACAGCACCTCCCGGGTGGCAAGAGATTGTGGTGCAGACCATATACTGAGGTTCAAGGTAAACCAGGGACTTGCGAGGGGATTTATGGCAGGGCTCCAGACATCTGTCAGGCTGGGTGCTGATATTATAGTCAATACAGATGCCGATAATCAGTACAATGGAGACGATATACCAAAGCTGATTCAGCCTATTCTTGATGGGAAGGCTGACATAGTAATCGGCGACAGGGAGGTCGAAACCATCAGGCATTTCTCGTATTCTAAAAAGATCCTGCAAAAACTCGGAAGCTGGGTAGTAAGGATTGCATCAGATACGCCCATACCGGATGCAGCAAGCGGGTTCCGGGCATTAAGCCGTGAGGCTGCGCTTAGGACTAATATAGTGTCCGGATACACGTATACCCTCGAAAGCATAATTCAGGCAGGGCATAATAGGCTTGCAATTACTCATATACCTGTCAGGACCAATCAGGTACTTCGCGAATCAAGGCTTATTTCAAGCGTTCGCAGTTATTTAATCAGATCGGCATCCACCATAATAAGGACATACGCCATGTATCGTCCTTTGATGTTTTTCTTTACTATCGGTGCGCTGATATTTTCCGGGGGATTGTTCCTCTCATTCAGGTACCTGTTTTACATGTTACGGGGTGAAGGCTCTGGTCACATTCAATCACTCATACTTGCCGCTACATTAATGATGCTCGGTTTTCAGACCGTTGTCATAGGTCTCATATCAGACCTGATCGCTGCAAACCGCAGGTTAAATGAAGAGGCAGTCTACCGTTTAAGAAAAATGGACAAGGAGGAATAGACAATGGATTCTTTGATCAGCAAAATTGAACAGAAGAAGGCGAAACTTGGGATAATAGGAATGGGTTACGTGGGACTGCCTTTGGCGCTTGAGTTTTGCAAGGCAGGTTTTGAAGTAACAGGGATTGACCTGGATAAGAAGAAGATAGACTCAATTAACAACGGTAAATCGTATATTGAAGATGCCTCAGACAATGATTTGAAAACAGCAGTGAGTCAGGGGAGACTGCATGCTACAACCGATTTCAGTATACTGAAACAGCTCGATACGGTAAGTATATGTGTACCAACGCCGCTGAGAAAGACCAAAGACCCGGATATATCCTACATCCTGAGCGCTACTCAGGAAATATCAAAGTATATTCATACCGGACAGCTAATTGTTCTTGAGAGTACAACTTATCCTGGTACGACTGAGGAAATAATACTGCCTGAACTTGAAAGCAGGGGGCTGAAGGTTGGTGTTGATTTTTTCCTTGCCTTTTCACCCGAACGCATTGACCCTGTTAACAAACAATTCCACACAAGAAACACACCAAAGATCATTGGTGGTATAACTGCAAAATGCACTGAATCTGCGGCTGCATTATACAGCAAGGCCGTGGAAAAGGTAATTCCGGTAAGCTCAACAAGGGCGGCTGAAATGGTAAAGCTGCTTGAAAATACGTTCAGGGCTGTAAATATCGGCCTCGTCAATGAGATCGCAATCATTTGCAACAAACTGGGCATGGATGTCTGGGAGATTATTGATGCAGCAGCCACAAAACCATTCGGGTTTATGCCCTTTTACCCTGGTCCAGGACTGGGCGGCCACTGCATACCGGTGGACCCTCATTATCTTTCCTGGAAGCTTAAGATGTTCAATTACAATGCACGATTCATTGAGCTCGCAAGTGAGGTAAACACAAATATGCCTTACTTCGTTGTGAACAAGATATTTGACGCTTTAAATGCTCAGAAAAAGAGTATCAACGGGTCAAAGATTCTGATTCTTGGCGTAGCTTATAAGAAAGATGTCGGGGATGTAAGAGAGTCTCCGGCACTCGATGTAATCAGGCTGCTTAAGGAAAAGGGTGGTTTGATCTCATACAATGACCCCCATATCCCGCACCTTCATGAGGAAAACATGGACTTCTCATCTGTTGATCTTGGAGATTATTCTGTTTTGAGAAATTATGACTGCGCCGTAATTATCACTAATCATTCATTATACGACTATAAGAAGGTTGTGGATAATGCCAAAATCATTGTTGACACAAGAAATGCAACCAGGGGTATATTGTCAGAAAAGATAGTAAAACTATAGATGGGAGATACATGGAAACTTATCTTGTAACAGGCGGAGCAGGGTTTATAGGCTCCAATATTGTTGATAAACTGCTGAGTCAGAACCACAGCGTACGCATCCTTGATAATTTCTCAACCGGCAAAAAGGCTAACATCGAAAGGGTTATAAAAAAACACTCACTCGTACCGGAGCGGGACTATATGTTCGTCACAAGCAGTCAGCTCCGGATACGTCCTGACAGATATCCAGGACTTTTTGTTATTGACGGGGACCTGAGAGAGTCTGACACCTGCTGGAGGGCGGTGTCAGGCGTAACATATGTACTGCATCAGGGCGCAGTGCCTTCTGTGCCCCGCTCCATATCTGACCCTGTTACAACCAATGATGTAAATATACGCGGGACTCTTAACATGCTGATTGCAGCAAGAGATGAAGGTGTAAAGCGGTTTGTGCTTGCATCATCCTCATCAGTATATGGTGACACACCTACCCTGCCCAAGATAGAAACCATGCCGCCTTCTCCGCTGTCTCCATATGCCCTCAGTAAACTTACCGCTGAATTCTATGCTGTACTGTTCAACAGGCTTTATGGTTTATCAACAGTGTCTCTGCGATACTTTAATGTGTTTGGTCCTGGTCAGGACCCCCTGTCACAATATGCCGCTGTAATACCCAAATTCATAACAGCTCTGCTTAAAAATAGTCCGCCGTCTATATATGGTGACGGCGAGCAATCAAGGGATTTTACCTTTGTTGATGATTGTGTGTCTGCAAATATCCTGGCATGCAGGGCAGACGGTGCATCCGGGGCAGTAATGAATATAGCCTGTGGCTTCAGGACAACACTGAATGAGCTGCACAATAAGATTAGCGGGATTACCGGTGCAACTGTTAAACCTGTGTATGAAGCGGCAAGACCAGGTGATGTAAAGCATTCACTTGCTGATATTTCGCGGGCAAGGGATATCCTGAAATATAATCCGTCATACAGCATTGATGAGGGTTTGAAAGTAACTGTTGAATGGTTCAGGAATAATTCATAAACCCGGATAATTTTCCATGGCGAGTCTTTTTGCCAGTTCTGACTCATAGTCCGACAGGTCTTCTCTTATCAACCGGATGCCAAGGGTCTTTGTAAATCCATGGGCTAAAGACTCAATCAGCAAACTGATATCGCCTGAGAAGATCCCCAATTCTCCTAATGATATGGAGTTCTGCCCGTTTTCTGATGCCGTTCTATTTACAAGTATCGAACCATGCTGAAGAAATACGTCCGGCCAGCGCCTCTGTGCACTTCCCGCGAGTTTTCTACCGTAAACTGTTATCTCGTGTCTTAGCGCAGTGTTAAAACAGAGTGGCGTTCTGTGATATTTGGTTGAACTATCCTTTCTGACACATTCTTTTTCCTGTGGATCGGGATTGATTCCAAGGTATCCAAGTCCGGCAATTAATGCATTTGCTATAGTATAATAAGTCCCATTAATGTTTTTAGGAAACAGCAAATTGTCTGTCCTGGAAACTACGCTGTAACTGAGGTCGCTGCCGTGAAAAACGGCCCTGCCGCCTGTTATTCGCCTTACAATGCTGCCCTTGAGCGTTTCATCAGGCTTTTGGAAGTAACCAATCGAAATGCAGGCCGGATGCCACGTATAAAAACGCAGTGTGGTTGCAGCCTTTCGCTCTCTGACAGCCGATGCAATTGCCTCATCAACAGCCATGTTATAGCAGCCATCACAACTGCCCGTATCTATTAAACGCCATGATTGCATAATATCACCATTACCCTGCCATTCTAATTTACACATATCAGGACATTGAATCAATATATAAAATATCAGTTGAAAATAGTATCAAACCGGTTTATATTAGTAAAACACACTCTATAACAGTCTAATTAATTAGGAGAATACCGATGAGCACGGTGAAGACAGGACAGGTTATCATACCCAAAAAGCACAAGGAGGGTATGTTTGAAATCAGGATGGAAAGCATAGGAGGTCTCGGCGCAAATGTTGCAGGTAAAATAATGGCCGAGGCTGGTGTGCTTGGCATGGGCCTGAACGGCTCTAATTTTTCATCCTATGGTTCTGAAAAGAAGGGCGCTCCGGTTAAGGCACATGTAAGATTTTGTGATCCTGATACTCCAATAAGGTCAAACAGCCCCATTGAAAATCCCCATATCGTAGCAATATTTCACGAGGCCCTGGTTAAGACTGTTCCGGTACTTCAGGGCGTTGAGCCTGATTCAACAGTGCTGTTGAACACAACGAGAACTACAACGCAGGCCAGGGAATTCCTGAAATTACATGGTGGTTATGTCGGGTGTATTGATGCGCTGAACATAGCCCTTGAAGAAAAGAGCAGGGTAAATATTCCGATGCTTGGCGCCATTTGCAAGGCAAGCGGCTTTTTTAATCCGGATGCACTTAAGGATGCAATCAAAAATGTTTTCGGTAAGAAATATCCGCAGACTGTGGCTGGCAATCTGAAGGCCTTTGACAGGGGATTTAACGAGGTAAAAATGGAGTACTTTGCACCGGATGACAGATATCCGTATCAGCCATATGTACGGAATCCATCACGGCTCGGGTATTTAAACCAGCCTATAGGCGGGGTTGTCGTAAGCGCCGGAATCACGCGTCAGAAAGACCTTAGCCCTTCGCGCATGGGATTTATACCGGTACTGGACCTTGAGACCTGTACGCATTGCGGTGAATGTGACTTTGCATGCCCTGACTATTGCTTTGTCTGGGAAAAAGGATTAACCAAAACCGGCAAGGAGGCGGTATTCCTTAAGGGGATTGACTACAACTACTGTAAGGGGTGCCTGCAGTGTGTATGGATATGTAAACCAAAGGCCCTTACAATTGGTAAAGAGAGTGCATACAACATAGATGAAATAAATGTTCCGCATTTATTCAGAAAGGTGAAGTAAAGGAGGATTTTATGGGGGCAGAAGTAAAAAAGGGGGCCAAACAGATTACAGGATTCCTGAGTGGCAATGAAATGGCTTCCATAGCAGCAAGTCAGATCAATTTCCACATCATGGGTTATTACCCGATTACTCCGTCAACCGAGATTGCTGAAAACCTGGATGAAATGAAGGCCGAGGGTGAACACGATATCCTCCTTATACCGGGTGAAGGCGAACATGGTGCTGCTGCTATCTGTTATGGGGCATCTACAACAGGAGCAAGGGTCTTTAATGCAACATCCGCTCAGGGACTTTTATATTCAATGGAACAGCTTCCGGTCCAGTCCGGCACAAGATATCCAATGCTGCTCGACCTGGTTATGCGCTCTGTATCAGGGCCTCTTGACATAAGGGGTGATCATAGCGACGTTATGATGGCCCTCAATTGCGGATGGATTATTCTTATGGCAAAAGACCCTCAGGCGGCTTATGACATGAACTTCATAGGTGTTAAAATCGGCGAGATTGAAGATGTCCGTCTACCTGTGATAGTCGCATATGACGGTTTCTTTACGAGTCACCAGAAGCGCCGTGTTCAATATTTTGAAGATAAGCAGGTTATACAGGACTTCGTGGGCTTTCATCCTCCCAAATACACTTCAATAGATCCAAAGAATCCTGTTACTATCGGGCCATACATGAATGATCCGGATCTTATTAACAACAAGAAACAGCAGTCTATGGCCATGGAAGCGGCATATAACCACCTGGATGAAGTATTCGAGGAATACGGCCGTATAAGCGGACGCAGATATGGTCTGCTTGATACCTATATGATGGATGATGCTGAAGTCGCACTGGTCATTCTGAACTCTGCCTATGAGACTTCGAAAGAGGCAGTTGACAGGCTCCGGGCAGAAGGCCTTAAGGTTGGAGTGATGATGCCCAATGTCATAAGACCATTTCCTGCAAGGGAAATAAGAGCGTGCATGAAGAAGGTCAAGGCGCTCTGTGTCGCGGACAGACAGGAATCATTTGGAGGCTGGGGCGGTAATATGAGCATAGAGATAAAGGCCGCACTTAAAGATGATCCTGAGAACAAGACCCTTATAATCAGCCGTATATACGGTCTGGGAGGAAAAGAATTTTATATTGAAGATGCAGTTGACATGATTCGGGAGGCCGTTGGTGTCGCCAATAAAGGCAAGGTCAGCGTACCTTTTGAATATGTTGGGGCTACACCTGGCGACCTGAGTTTTATACCCGGACAGGTTCAGAAACCCTTGTCACGGGAGGAGATGACCCCGGGAATTTTAAAGGTATCGAGGGATGAGTCCACAGGGGCATTCGATATAAAAGGTGTAAGCGCAAGGCCGCTGAATGAGGTGCCTAAAAGGATTGCCCAGGGTCATTCAGCATGCTCAGGCTGCGGGATTTTTCCAGGACTTGATACATTCTTTAAGGGCATTCAGGGAGATGTTGTCGTGCTTTACCACACAGGCTGTGCAATGGTGGTTACCACGGGCTATCCTTATTCGTCTCATAACGTAACTTACATTCATAACCTGTTTCAAAGCGGCGCCACAACATTATCAGGTGTGGTAGAAGGATTTAAAGAGAGACAGCGCCGCGGTGAAATACCTGCATCCGAAGATATAACATTTGTAATGATAACAGGTGATGGTGGAATGGATATTGGCATGGGACATGCGATTGGCACGGCCCTTAGAAATCACAACATGATAATCCTTGAATATGATAATCAGGGCTACATGAACACAGGGGCTCAACTATCATTCTCCACTCCTCTTGGCCATGCTACATCAACATCTCATGTCGGGCCGTATCAGTCAGGAAACAAGCTGCAGCATAAAGACACTGCACAAATCATGGCAGCCTGTCATATTCCATATGTGTTTACCGGTATAGCAACCCAATACAGAGACCTTATAAAAAAGGCCACAAAGGCCCAGTACTATGCAAAGAACGAGGGGCTTGTTTACGGAAAGATACTTATTGCATGTCCTCTTGAATGGAAGAGCGAGGAAAAGATCGGCCTTGAAATAATACAGGCTGCAACCGACTGTTGCTTTTTCCCATTATATGAGATAGAACACGGAATTACATCAATAAGCTATAACCCTGAAGATAAAGGCAGGAAAGCGCCTGTAACAGAGTGGCTCAAACTTATGGGCAAGACAAAACATCTTATTAAGCCAGAATACAAGGGGGTCGTTGAAACCCTGCAGAAAGAAGTAGACAGGAGATGGGAAAGACTCAAGGCAATGGCAGCTCATCCGTTATTGTGATAATGACCTGGACAAATTAATCCTTAATATGCCGAATATCCATCACTCGACGCGTGAAATAAACTGTAAGGTCGTTTACTACGGACCAGGTCTGTGCGGTAAAACGGCCAACATAAGATACATATATAACAATACAAATCCTGAGAGCAAGGGTAAATTAATATCTGTATCACCTGAGACTGAACACACACTTTTTTTTGATTTTCTTCCGATCTACCTTGGGACACTAAAAGGCTTTACACTGAAATTTCATTTACATACTGTTCCTGGCCAGATATTCTATGATGATAGCCGTAAGCTCATCCTGAAGGGGGTGGATGGCATTGTATTTGTGGCTGACTCACAGATAGAGAGAATGGATGCAAATATTGAGAGCATTGACAGCCTGAAAAGGAATCTGTTTGAACAGGGAATTGATGCAGCCCACATTCCGATCGTATTTCAGCATAACAAGAGAGACCTTCCGAACATCCTCCCAATTGAGGAGATGGAAAGGATAGTCAACTTCAGGAGAGCCCCTTATTTTGAGGCCGTAGCCCTGAATGGTGAAGGGGTGTTTGAGACCCTGAAGGAAATTACTAGACAGGTAATTTCAAAGATAAAAGAAAATATTGAATAGTCAGCCTGATATCTTCCTGCTGATACCTCCAGTCATAAAACAATTGACTTAATTATAAACAGTCAGATATAATATGCAGGTTTTAATCGGTAATCCCCGGTAGCTCAATAGGCGGAGCGAGCGGCTGTTAACCGCTAGGTCGCAGGTTCGAGCCCTGCCCGGGGAGCCATTTTTTGCTGTAACCATGGAGGGGTCTTATGAAGGTACCCAATCTTTTCCGCATCATTCATATATCAATTTTAACTTCTGTTGCCGCATCGCTGAGTCTTACAGTATACAGTTATGCTGCAGGGCCGGCAGCAGTGTCAAGTACTATTTCATTGCTGGAATCTGTCAGACAGAATTATTACGCAAATGAGCGTCTTGAATCACTTAAAAATAATAACTCAATCAATGCTATAAAAGAGGTTCCTGCAGAGATGTGGTTAAAGAAGGTCAATTCAGATGAAGTTAATATGGTAACTAATCGCTATGCAGGGAAACAACAAAGCGCCATTGTTATTGATGGCAGGACTTATTATGCTACCGGCGATGGATATGCCTTCAATTTCAGGGGCAACCAGACTGTCCGTTTTTCCAGGGACCCTGTAACCAATAAGATAATTGATAAGGCCGGCGCTGTAACGTATGCTGATGCATCAGGCAGGATTCTGTATTTTGAATCAGAAGCTACATTTGAGAGTTTTATTGAAATGGCCAATTCAGAGGCCCTGTACGGTTACTCAACTTATGAGTTTGACAGATATTAAATGTGTGATAAATTAGAATCATAAGACACATATAATTGCTACCACCGATAATAGCAAACTACTGGTAACAGTAGGACGCAAAGCCACCGGCCCTATGTAAGGGGGCAGCGGGGATGCCGAAGTGGATGATGGTTTAAAGCCCATTACCAATCTGGTGGTAATGGGCTTTTTTTATTCCCCCCACTTCGGCCAGGAGGGGAAAATGAACGTCTTTCTGAGTATCATCATAATGATTACCCTTATGGCCGCACAGCCTGTAAAGGCATATGAAGCAGAAGTGAAAGACATTGTTCAGATTGGCAGTGCTTTCGCCACAAATCTGACTGTTCATGAATATGGACATGCCATAGTAGGTAGTTCGGTTGGTGCAGAGGGAATTTCAGTTTCATTTATGAGCAAACGTAAAAACAATCTATTCCTTGGCTATACATCAACAAAGAGGATTGATGATGATGCTTATCCATCCTTTGCCCTTGGCGGTGAAATTGGTGCAAATATGAGCTTCGAATATGCCCTTTACAAGTTCCGCAAAGCACCAACAACATACAACAGGGCGCTTCTGTTTTTCAGTGGAACTGATTTTCTCTGGTACTCAGTTTATGCATTCTACTTCAATGAAGACAATCCTGATTCCGATCCAAATATTCTCCATAGGGAGACTGGAATCAGCAAAGATGCAATTCTCGCAGCAGCCATCACTCAATCAGTACTCAATGGTTACAGGGTCTATGCAGGGAGTGATACTGTTGTCCCATATATGACATTTAGCAGTGACTCCATAGGCTTTCATTTAAGAGTCTCCTTTTGAGATTCACACACTGTTAAAAATATCGCTTGACACTGACTCCAACCTGGATTATAAGTAAGATCATAATTCAGGTGCGCTCAGAGAAATATCTGAGCCAAGAGGGAACCCTGTGTAAATCAGGGGTGGTCCCGCCGCTGTGAATGGGGACGAACACTGAGAAATACCACTGGGTCATTTAGCCCGGGAAGGTTCAGTAAGTAGGTTAATCCATAAACCAGAAGACCTGCCTGAACAATAGAAATGGTAACCTCCGGAAGAGAGGTTGTATATTTTAGCCTTCAGGGTGAAGAATCAGGGTGCAATCCTCAGGGCCGTTATATCCGGCTTTGGGGATTTTTTTTATGGACACCGTAAAATTTGTCAGCACACCTGTTAATTCGAGATGGCTTTGCTTATTTGTCCTTCTGCTTTTATCCTTCATTTTATATTTTCCCGGAAATATTTGCGCTGAGACTTTCACAGACGGTATCGGCAGAAAGATCGAGCTCAAGAAAACACCTGAGCGCATCGTCTCTCTCGCGCCAAGTATAACCGAGATACTCTTTTCCCTGCAATTAGACAACAGGATTGCAGGTGTAACGGATTTCTGTGACTATCCTGAAGAAGCAAAACTGAAACCCAAAATAGGCTGGCTTATAAGTCCTGGCATTGAGAAGATCATCTCTCTCAAACCTGATATAGTGTTCGCCACAACTGAGGGAAACAAACCTGAAATAGTTGACGAACTTGAGCGGATGAATATAAAGACCTATATCTTAAATCCTCATAACATTAGCGATGTGATAGGTGACATCCTTGCTATAGGAAATGTTACCGGCCGGAGCAGCCTTGCCAGGGAAAGGGTAGCCTCACTTAACCGGAGAATTGATTCAATCAAAATGAGCAGACCCGGAAGCAGGCAAAAGAGGGTAATGTACCTTGTGAGTGCGGACCCCATTATATCAGCAGGTCCCGGCAGTTTTATTCATGATCTTATCCTGACAGCAGGCGGGATAAATATATTTTCAGATTCACCCATCCGCTACCCGCGCGTTGACATCGAGGAAATTATATCTAAAGACCCTGAGATAATCATCGCGCCATATGATCTTACAGAACAGATAAACGACTGGGGCAAAAGGTGGGGAGGAATTTCAGCAATAAGAGACAGGAAGGTATTTCCAATAAATCCTGATATCGTAAGCCGGCCAGGACCGAGGATTATTGACGGGCTTGAGCTGATTTATGATTATATCAATAACAATCCGAGGGCAGGAAGAAAATAGGTTATTAAATTAGGTCCTTCCGGAATTGTCGTGGGTCGGTAAGTCTTGTATGATAGGTCCCCAAGGAGGGGATACCGATGCGAGATACCGACCTGTACAGACAAGTTCTCGGGTTGCAGGAGCCGTGGTTTGTGGA
>JADZCV010000041.1 GCA_020851375.1 Nitrospirota bacterium
ACTCCCTCAACGATGGCGGTATCAACAATAATTGGTTCGGTTCATATGTGCGGTATGTTTTCATGTCGTCTATTATATGGATTTTGTTGTCTTAGGTGAAGTAATTATTACTCGGACAGGCTCCTAGGGAAAAATGCCCTATCCGCTACCGCATCTATTGACGCGGGGCTTCAGAGGTTTGTCATTGAAACTCTTGAAAAGAATATCAGCGAGATTCAGAGTCAGAATGTCTCGGAAGGCGCCGTGCTTGTCGTTGACAACAGGACCGGAGAAGTGCTTGCCTATGTGGCAAACAGGGGAGATAAATCGTTATCCCCGTATGTGGATGGTATACAGGCTAAAAGACAGGCAGGTTCTACACTAAAGCCTTTCCTCTATGCCATTGCCTTCGAGAAGCGGTTTCTTACACCTGCCTCTCTCATAAAAGATGAGCCTATCAATGTTCCGACCGAAAGAGGTCTTTATACGCCGGATAATTACGACAGTCACTTTAGGGGAGATGTAACTGTCCGTATGGCCCTTGCATCCTCTCTTAATGTGCCTGCTGTAAAGACCGGGATGCTTGTCGGAAGCGACCTTTTTGCAGAAAGGCTCAAAGAGCTCGGGATAAACGGCATCGAGACAGGCGAATTCTACGGTCCATCGATAGCCCTCGGCACAGTTGATGTAAGCCTCTGGGAACTGGTCAATGCTTACAGGACCCTTGCGAATATGGGTGTATGGAACCCGCTCACTTTAATGCCTGGTAAGAAGGGTGAAAAATCTTACAGGTTGTATTCAGAAGAAGCTGTTTTTCTTATTTCAGATATACTATCAGACAGAGAAGCACGGAGCACTACATTCGGTCTTGAAAATCCACTTTCTACGAAGTTCTGGACTGCTGCAAAAACAGGCACAAGCAAGGACATGCGTGACAACTGGTGCGTGGGGTACTCTGATAAATTTACTGTGGGAGTATGGGTGGGTAACTTCAGTAATGAACCGATGTGGAATGTTAGCGGTGTATCCGGAGCGGCGCCTGTCTGGACTGAAGTGATGAACTATCTACACAAAAATAACAAAAGCGTGCCCCCTCTACCGCCACCGGAAGTGATCATAAAAGAAATCATTCTGGGTGAAAGTGAAACAAAGAAAAAGGAATGGTTTATAAAAGGCACCGAACCTGAGATTGCGATTCAGGCAGAGGCACCACCGCCCAAAATTCTTTATCCATCTACAGGAACGATCATAGCCCTCGATCCTGATATACCAGTCGAATACCAGAAAATTTTCTTCGAATACAGCCTTGAAGATGAAATGGCAAAATGGCTGTTGAACGGCAAATATCTTGGATCTTCATCTCTCATACCATGGCTCCCGGTGCATGGAACCAATGAATTAACACTTGTAGATAAAAATGATCACGTCTTAGACATGATAATATTCGAAGTAAGATAGGTGTTGGAGGCGGCCGCAATTAACAAACACTCGCTTTGTAAGTGTACTAATTTGAGGTGGACAACCAATTCCTTGTTCAACTTTAACAATTCAGAGAACATGGCAATGTGTCCGTCTTGCTTTACCCCGGTAAAGTACCAGTTATTCGTTGCCTTCTATTATTAAGTCCAATAATCCTTGACATTGCGGCATGCATCGTCTAAATATTTAACTCAAGGAGGTAATCTATGGATACATGTTTTATTATCCCGCCGCATATGTTGAAAGAGATAGCAAGGTGTGGGAGCTCCCGGCAGCAAAGGTGCGCCTGGGAGTCCCTTGCCATCTCAGAGCAGATGCGGGGCCAGCGGTTGGCGCTTTCGGTTATATCACCAATTGGCACAACACCAACAGGTACGAGGAGGCGTACTATTTATGATGCCCAGAATGAATATACCCTTCCAGGGCGTCTTGTCAGATCAGAAGGATCTGCGAGGAGTAAGGATAAGACTGCCAATGAGGCTTATGACGGTGCGGGTATTACATATGATCTGTTCAAAAAAGTCTTTGAGAGGAACTCCATTGACGGCAGGGGAATGAGGCTTGATTCTACTGTCCACTATGGCAGGGACTATGACAACGCATTCTGGAATGGTCAGCAGATGGTTTACGGAGATGGCGACGGGGAGTTGTTCAATCGCTTTACCATAGCGATTGATGTGATAGGGCATGAGTTGACCCATGGCGTTACACAATTTGAGGCAGGGCTTGAGTATCAGGGCCAGTCCGGGGCGCTGAATGAATCCCTGTCAGATGTCTTTGGCTCTCTTGTCAAGCAATACAAGAAGCGCCAGGAGGCGGCGGAGGCTGACTGGATAATAGGAAAGGGACTCTTTACAAAGAATATCAATGGGAAGGGGCTTCGCTCAATGAAAGAACCCGGCAGTGCATATGATGACCCTGTTCTTGGAAGAGACCCGCAGCCTGGCCACATGAAGGACTATGTGAATACGAGGGAGGACAACGGCGGTGTACACATAAACTCCGGGATTCCGAACCGTGCGTTTTATGAGACGGCTATTAGGATTGGGGGGCATGCCTGGCTCAGGGCAGGCTGGATATGGTATGTCGCCCTTCGTGACAGGTTAAGGCCGGATTCTGATTTCAATGATGCGGCGAATCTCACGGCAGTAGCAGCCGGTGAACTCTACGGCAGCGGGAGCCTCGAGCATAAGGCGGTGAAGGAGGCGTGGGCTGCGGTGGGTATTTCCGGGTAAATAGGAGCATTTTCAGGTGAACCGTCATGAGCCCTTCGACTGTTCGACAAGCTCACAGCTCAGGGCTCACCAGGGTTCACGAAAACGTCATTCCCGCGTAAGCGGGAATCCAGAACCGGGGCCAGATTCTGGATTCCCACTTGCGTGGGAATGACGGGTGAAAAATCCTGCGGAGCCAGGTTCCGTGGGAATGACGGGTATACAGGGATTTTCGAGTGAACCGTCATGAACCCTTCGACTATTCGGCAAGCTCACAGCTGAGGGCTCACCAGGGTTCACGAAAACGTCATTCCCGCGTAAGCGGGAATCCAGAACCGGGGCCAGGTTCTGGATTCCCACTTGCGTGGGAATGACGGGTGAAAAATCCTGTGGGGCCAGGTTCCGTGGGAATGACGGGTAGATAGGAGCATTTGCAGGTGAAGCTTTATTTTAAAAGGACAGGCGGTCTGGCCGCTATTTCTCTCTCTGTTACGCTGGATACTGATGTACTTCCGGCCGGGGATGCCAGATTCCTCCATAAGCTGGTAGACGCCGTCTCCTTTTTTGATCTGCCTGAATTAATGCGGTCAGCCACGCCTGGGATTGACCGGTTCCGTTACGAAATAAAGCTTGAGGCAGAGGGACGTGTCAAGACCATTGAAATAGATGAGTCAGCGGTACCGGAAATATTGAGACCCCTGCTCGAGTATCTTACCGGGCTGGCACGCAGGAAAAGATGAAGAGGGTTAGGGTGGGTGTGGGTCCCCATGCAACGCTATCGAAGAATGCAATCGTGATGCTCGATTTCAGATAAAACCCCGGACGATAAAGTTTTCATTCTTTAGTGACGGTTTATTATAAGTAAGCCGTGCACCTGATTTGTCTGTGACAATGCCTCCGGCAACCTCCACTATACATTGCCCTGCCGCTGTATCCCATTCCATTGTAGGATTGAACCGGGGATAAATGTCAGCCGCACCTTCAGCCACAGCACAAAACTTCAAAGAACTACCGAAGGATTTCTTCTCCTTAACCCTGAGAGTACTGACGAATTGTTCTTCTTCCTTTGAACTATGCAGGCGGCTTCCAACAACGACCAGGCCGTCTTCAGGAGCAGTTTTTCTTACAAATATCCTTGCCGCCTCGTCTTTACCCGATGCCTTCCATGCCCCTTTATCTGTCGAAGCATAATACAGCAATCCCTTTGCCGGCACATAAATTACGCCGAGTACAGGCCCGTCACCCTTTATGAGCGCTATATTGACTGTGAAGTCCCCTCTTCTGCCGATGAACTCCTTTGTACCGTCAAGGGGGTCCACAAGCCAGAAGTAGTTCCAATCCTTTCGCTCATTATGCAGCGGTATATTTCCTTCTTCTGAGATGCATGGGATATCGCCATACTTCGCCTGTAATCCCTGAATAATAATGTTATGAGCGGCTGTATCCGCAGCTGTTAGGGGCGAATTGTCTTCCTTGTATTCCACCGCATGATCTGTTTCATAGTACTCCATAATGGCCTCTCCGGCCTTTTTTGCTATGCGGATTATGTGGCTGAGATCAATATTCACCCGGAAAACCCCGTTATATACCACATCCTAAAATGCTCCTGTGTACCTGTCATTCCCACGGAACCTGTCCCCGCAGGATTTAAGCGGGTAGTGGGAATCCAGAACCAGGCCCCGGTCTGGATTCCCGCTTCCGCGGGAATGACGTTTTCTCAATTGCCTGTGGGCCCTGAGCTGTGAGCGTGCCGAACAGTCGAAGGGCTTATGACGGTTCACCCGGCTCACGGTAGATACTATCATATTGAAATGAATAAGGGGACAGATTTGTTTTATGATACGACAGGGGAGTTGAAAGTTGATTCTACGGATGGTAGAATGCCAATAATTATAGATATACGATGTATTCCTCTCAAATGTGAGGGGCAGTATGGAGAGGGGGTAAATTATGCCAATAGATCCTGTATGCGGGATGGAGGTAGATCCTGCTGATTCAGCGGGAACGAGCAGTTATAAAGGTGAGACCATATATTTCTGCAATCCAGTCTGCAAAGAGCGGTTTGATGCTGACCCGGAATCTTTTATGACAGGCAGTGGGGCGATGGGCATGGCGGCCCTGGAGGGGGTAAGCCCTCATGAGACTGCAAAAGACCTGGTTTGCGGCATGGTGGTGGAAAAGGGGAAGTCGCTCAAGGCTGAGATTGGGGGGAGGGCATACTACTTCTGCAGTGAGGGGTGTCTCAGGACATTTGAGGCGCCGGAGGAAGAGCTCAAAAGCATGAAGAAGAGGGTCTCCATCGCCCTTGCAGGAGTTGTAATCCTTGCCATGTTCCGTGCCGCCGTTTTCCTCGGGCTTGCGGCAGGGGCAACTGTGCTCACCTGGGCGCCGATCCCTCAACTACCCTGGTTTACATGGGGGGTGTGGCTCTTTATCCTGGTAACACCTGTTCAGTTCATTGGCGGCTGGGGGTTCTACACCGGGGCCTACAATGCAGTAAAAAACAGGATGATCAACA
This sequence comes from Nitrospirota bacterium, assembly GCA_020851375.1. Lineage (NCBI taxonomy): Bacteria > Pseudomonadati > Nitrospirota > Nitrospirota bacterium. The sequence continues at coordinate 5,191 of JADZCV010000041.1, forward strand.
TGGACTTTCTCATTGCCCTTGGTACATCTGTCGCATATATCTATTCAGTAATAGTGATCTTTGCCCCCGACATACTGCCGGTTAAGGTGGATGAGCGTGCGGTCTACTTCGAGGTCTCCGCAGTAATTATCGCCTTTGTCCTGCTTGGTAAATATATGGAGGAGATCATAAAGAAGAGGTCGTCGGCAGCTGTCAGGAAACTACTGGACCTTAAGCCTCAGACTGCAAGGGTAATCAGAGATGGCGAGGAGATGGAGATACCGGCAGAGTTTGTGCGCGTAGATGATGTGGTAGTCGTCAGACCCGGAGAGAAAATACCTGCGGATGGTGTAGTGATGGAAGGGGCGTCTTCAGTGGATGAGAAGATGATAACCGGTGAGTCCATGCCAGTTGAAAAGAAGGCAGGAGACGAGATAACTGGCGCTACCATCAATAAGTCCGGTACGTTTAAGTTCAGGGCAAAAAGGGTGGGGTCAGAGACTACATTGAGTCAGATCATAAGGCTGGTGGAGGAGGCGCAGGCATCTACTGCGCCGATTCAGCGGATAGCAGACAAGGCTACCGGCTACTTTGTTCCGGCAATAATAAGCGCATCACTCATTGCCTTTTTTGGCTGGTGGCTGGCCGGCAACTTTGCACAGGGTCTGCTCTCATTTGTAGCAGTGCTTATTATAGCCTGCCCGTGCGCACTTGGTATTGCGACACCTGCAGCGCTGATGGTAGGTGTTGGAAAGGGGGCAGAGGCAGGGATACTGATCAGGGGAGGGGAGTATCTCGAGCGTGCGCAGAAGCTATCTACTGTTGTGTTTGATAAGACAGGGACACTGACTAAGGGAGAGCCGTCGGTGACAGACATTGTACGGAATACGGAGTGCGAGGTGCGGAATGAACCTCTGATGAGCCGGGGCTCACAAAGGCAAACGGAAATCCCCCTTAGTCCCCCTTTTTCAAAGGGGGAAACGATTTTCCCCCCTTTGGAAAAGGGGGGAGAGGGGGGATTTGAACGAGGTTTTTCAGGTGAAGAAGATGAAATTCTGCGACTGGCTGCCATTGCAGAAAAGGGCTCTGAGCACCCGCTTGGCGAGGCCATTTTAAAGGCCGCAAAAATGCGGGGGATGGAAGTACCTGATGCCGGTTCGTTCGAGGCGGTTCCGGGCCAGGGGGTGCGGGTTGACTACAATGGCTCAACGATACTCCTGGGTAACAGGAGACTAATGGAGGCCAACGGATTTGCCGTAGACGGAAGCACTGAAGACACGCTAAGGAGACTTGAAGAGCAGGGAAAGACGGCCATGCTGCTTGCAGAAGCGAACTACCCCCCTTTGGAAAAGGGGGGAGCGGGGGGATCCGATCACGGCCTTACCGGTGGAAGGGATAGCAAGATCCTGGGTGTCATTGCCGTGGCAGATACCCTCAAGGAAAACTCGCTTGAGGCTGTCAGGGCCCTTGAAAAAGAAAAGGTTAAGGTCATCATGCTTACCGGTGATAATGAACGGACGGCAAGGGCCATAGCAGGACAGCTCGGCATAAATAATGTCATAGCAAATGTCCTTCCGGGTGAGAAGGCAGGGGTGATTAAAGACCTGCAGGCTAAAGGCGAGGTTGTGGCAATGGTTGGAGATGGTATAAATGACGCGCCTGCCCTTGCCCAGGCGGATATTGGGATTGCAATTGGAGGTGGTTCTGATGTCGCAAAGGAGACCGGGGGGATAATCCTGGTCAGGGATAACGTGCGGGATGTTGTATCGGCTATACGGTTATCAAAGGCAACAATGAGAAAAATAAAGCAAAACCTCTTCTGGGCCTTTGCATACAACTCTATTGGTATTCCAATTGCGGCCATCGGACTATTAAATCCCATGATAGCAGCAGCTGCCATGTCCCTGAGCTCAGTCTCAGTAGTGACAAATTCAGCAATGCTGAAGAGGGTGAAGATTTAATTAGTAAACCCCTGGCCTAAAAAAGGCCGTAGCGCAGGTCTCTGTCTGACATGAGCCCGGGCTCGCAAGTTTTACGAAAACGTCATTCCCGCGCAAGCGGGAATCCAGACTGATGGCTTGGTTCTGGATTCCCACTCCCCGCTTAAGTCATGCGGGGACAAGTTCCGTGGGAATGACAGGTAGATGTGTCTTTTGTGCCTTTGTGGTAAATAACGGGGATTTTCAGATGAAGCAGGATACTATTTACATAGATGAAATGTGTTGTGAGAATGAGGCGCAAATGGTCAAGGCCTGCGTTCAAGGAGTGAACGGCGTAAGCGGGTGCGAGGCCAATCTTGTTTCAAGGACGCTCAAGGTATCCTATGACCCGGCAGTCCTTTCTCTCGATGAACTCATTGCGGCGATAGACAAGACCGGCATGAAGGCCGCCCTGCAAAGAGCGGGAAAGGCAAAGCAGCCCGATATGCCCTGGTGGAAGCAACCTAGGCTGTTTACCCTCCTGATCTGTGGATTCTTTATCTTCGCCGGCTTTGTTACTGAAGTAATACTCAGCATCCCTCACGGACAGGCCAGGCTGCTTTATGCCATTGCAATCTTAGTTGGTGGTTACTACCCTGCAAAGATGGGCCTCACAGCCCTTAAGACGCTGACACCGAACATAAGGACGCTTATGGTTGTTGGCGCTGTCGGGGCGTTAATACTTGGACTCTGGGAAGAGTCCGCACTCCTTGTCTTTATATACTCCCTTGGTGATGTCCTGGAGGCCTATGCAACAGACAGGGTTAGGGGGTCTGTGCGTGCACTGATGGGGCTCGCGCCAAAGGATGCCTCTGTCAGGAAAAATGGCGGGCTTGTTACCATCAATGTGGATGAAATCGGGATTGGAGATATTGTCATCATTAAGCCCGGGGAGAGGATACCTCTTGACGGTGAGGTCATCTCCGGCAATTCATCTGTAAATCAGGCCCCTATCACAGGCGAGTCAATGCCTGTATCAAAGGTTCCTGGTGATGAAGTCTTTGCAGGAAGCATTAATCAGAGGGGCTCTCTGGAGGTCAGGGTATCAAAGCCGTTTCAGGATACGACATTAGGGAGGATAATACATTATGTAGAAGAGGCAGAGTCCCGGAAATCAGGATACCAGCGGTTTGGAGAGACCTTCGGCAGATACTACACCCCCTTCATGTTTGCCCTTGCTATTGTTGTGATGGTACTGCCTTCAATAATCTTTGGCAATTTCCCGGGATGGTTTTACAGGGGACTTGTAGTCCTTGTGGTCTCATGCTCCTGTGGCATTGCACTTTCAATACCGGTGTCGGTTGTTGCGGCTATTTCAAATGCCGCAAGACACGGGGTGTTAATCAAGGGTGGGGTATATTTAGAGTTGGCAGGCCATGTTAAGGCAATTGCCTTTGACAAAACAGGCTCCCTTACTGTTGGACGACCGGTGGTCACAGATGTGATACCGTTCGGAGGTGCTACAGAGGAGTCTGTCCTGAGTCTTGCATCGTCCATAGAGAGCCTTTCAGAGCATATTCTTTCTGATGCAATAATCAGCAGGGCGAAAGAACTTGGGATTTCAATAAAGGACGCTGAAGGATTTGAGGCATTTCCCGGTGTTGGGGCACGGGCGCTGATAGAAGGCAGGCCTTACTGCATTGGAAACAGTTCGTTATGTGCAGAGCCTGGCAACATGACAACAGAGACAGAGAAAAAAATACAGCAGTTCGAGGAAGAGGGCAAGACACTTGTCTTCTTAACCAGACAGGATGAATTATTAGTGAAGGGTGCACCTGAGGCTGGCGTTTCAGGTGAACTGCTTGGCATAATCGCCACCAGGGATGAAATCCGTCCTGAGGCAGAGGGGGCGCTCAAACGACTTAAGGAGATGGGGGTGACCGGTCTTGTAATGTTGACAGGGGATAATGAGCATGTGGCACGGGTTATAGCGGAAAAGGCCGGGATCAGTGAGTATGTAGCAAGGCTGCACCCTGAAGATAAAGTTAAGGCCATATCCGGTCTCAGGAGAGAATATGGTCTTGTTGCCATGGTTGGAGACGGGGTTAATGATGCCCCTGCAATGGTTGAATCAAATCTTGGGATTGCAATGGGTGCTGCAGGGACTGATGTTGCGATAGAGACTGGTGACATAGTACTTATGTCTGATGATCTTACAAAAATTCCTTATGTGCTGAACCTGAGCAGGAGGACTGTCAGTAATATAAGACAGAATATTGCGTTTTCATTGATTATTATCGGTTTTCTGGTGCCAGTTGCCCTGATAGGATGGATCGGCCTTGTGCCGGGTATTCTGATAAATGAAGCAGGGGGCCTTCTGGTTATAATTAACGGGCTGCGTCTTCTAAGATGATGCGAAGCCCCCCTTCTCCAACGCTGTGATATTATCAGGCAATGTAAGTAAGGCCGGATATCCAGCTTATTATGCCGAGTGCTGCAAATACTGCCAGTAAAGAGATTCCTACCGGGAGAGAGAAAGATGCATTGTTATCCATGTTTGATACCTCCATAATTTAATTTTCTTAGTACTATTATAATGAACAAACATTAAAGTACTGTTAACACTTCAGATATATTAAGAAATGTACTGAAGGCCGTTTATCCAGCTAATTGTGCCGAGTGCTAACACAACTGCCAGAAGTGCTACACCTACTGAGAGAGAGAATGTTGCCTTGTTTTCCATTTTTTGTTACCTCCATTTCTTTAATTCTGATAGCTATTATACGGAATGGAGATTAAAGGGAGATTAATAAACTAAGGACAGGTTTCTATCGGATACTCACTGTTCTATGTTGTGCCTCTGCATACCTTCAGGCACATACCACTTGTTGATATTGTATCCTATCCCTATCGGGGCAGGTTCTATACCGTGGAACCTCGCATGGACGATAGGGAGCGCATCAGGGACATAGAGGAAGATGTAAGGGACTTCTTCTGCCAATATATCCTGTATCCTGAAATAGGCCTTTTTCCTTTCAGTTAGATCGAAAGTCCTCCTCCCCTTATCAAGGAGCTCATCCACTTCAGGATTATTAAAGCTTATGAAGTTAAATTCCTTTTCTTTTGTCTTGCTGGAATGCCATATGTCAAATTGATCGGGATCGAGGCCAATGCTCCAGCCGAGGACAACGGCCTCGAACCGCCTTTTGTCAAGAAATTCATTTATGAAGGTAGACCATTCAAGCGCACGGATATTAACCTTGATCCCGACCATGGCAAGCCTCCACTGAATAATTGTAGCGGTCTTCATCCTCAGGGAATTTCCCATGTTGGTAAGAATGGTAAACTCAAACGGCCTTCTGTCTTTATCCAGAATGCCATCACCATCACTGTCCCGCCAGCCGGCTTCGCTCAACAGCTTCATTGCCTTGTCAGGATTGTATTCATATTTTTTTACGTCAGGGTTGTAGGGCCAGGTGTTGGGTACATAAGGGCCTGTTGCCGCCTTGCCAAGTCCAAATAGGACGCCATGTACGAGCTCATCTTTATCTACGGCACAGGCAATGGCCTGACGCACACGTTTATCTTTGAACCAGGGGTGTTTCAGGTTAAATCCCATATAAGTGTATGCGAATACCGGGTATCTGAATTTGTTGAAATTCGTTTCAAAGTATTTTGACTGAGTCTGTCTTGAATACTGCAGTGGTGTAAGCCCCATCCAGTCAACACCACCGGCCTGTAATTCAAGGAACATAGTAGCCGGGTCCGGGATTACGCGGTAAACATATTTATTTATATACGGCCTGCCTTCAAAATATTCATGATTGGATTCGAGGACTACGTCAGAGCCTGGCGTCCATTTGGAGAGCTTATAAGGCCCCATGCCAACGGGCTTTCTCCCGAGCTCACTCTTTGTTATGTCCTTCCCCTCAAGAAGATGCTTTGGCAGGACCGGCAGGCTTCCCCAACTGCTTAGCGCAGGGGCAAACGGCCTTTCATAGGTAACGCGAAATGTATACCTGTCGAGCGCCTCTGCCTTTTTCACCTGCTTAAAGTCCTCAGAATATGCGGTAGGGGTCTTGTCACTGATTATTGTCCTGTAGCCGAACAGTACATCATCTGCCGTGAATTCGACGCCGTCTGTCCATTTCACCCCTTTTCTGAGATGAAAGGTAATCACGAGTCCGTCTTTTGATATGTCCCATGATTCAGCAAGGTCGCCAGTGATGGTGAGGTCCTTGTCATATTTTACAAGTCCGTTAAATATAAGGCCTGCCACTTCATGGGATGCGTTGTCGCCTGCGAGCATCGGGATAAGGATACTTGGCTCACCAATAATGCCTTCAACAAGGGTATCACCATATGCTGGCTTGATATCGTTGCCCGCGTTTTTTGTACTGGCTGACGCAGGCACACTGTCTGAGACGCGCTGACACGCTGAGTTAAACAGCAGAAGGGAGAATATTAGCGTTATAAGAATCAACTGCAATGTTTTCATCCGAAAATCTCCGTTCAAATCCCCCCTCTCCCCCCTTTAATAAAGGGGGGAGCTGATTTCCCCCTTTGTACAGTGTGGGCACTGATTTCCCCCTTTGTACAGTGTGGGCACTGATTTCCCCCTTTGTACAGTGTGGGCACTGATTTCCCCCTTTATACAGTGTGGGCACTGATTTCCCCCTTTATACAGTGTGGGCACTGATTTCCCCCTTTATAAAGGGGGACTAAGGGGGATTTTCATCTGCCTTTGTGAGCCCTGAGCTATGAGCGTGCCGAACAGTCGAAGGGCTCATGACAGTTCACCTGAATATCTCCGCAAACATGGCAGCAAAATCCAGCCACGGATTTTAATGCCTCTTTGTTCCCCAACGCCGGCGCTACGGCAGGAAGTAGAATGCTATTGCCAGTATTATATACACCGCTACCAACTGCACCCCTTCCATCCAGTTCGACTCTCCATCCATTGATATGATGCTTACTATCCCAACTGCCAGTGCGATTGACACTACCTCAAATGTTGTGAACAGCAGATTCATAGGCTGGCCCATTGCATAGCTTGCAAATACGAGAACCGGTGCCACGAACAGGGCAATCTGGATAGTTGAACCTACAGCTATATTAATTGCAAGGTCCATTTGATTCTTTAAGGCTACGAGGACTGCTGTACTGTGTTCAGCGGCATTGCCAATTATGGCAACAATAATGACGCCGACAAAGACCTGAGTAAGACCAAGGGTTGCCGCAGTATGCTCAACTGCACCAACCAGGAATTCACTCATCAGGCCGACGAAGCATGTTGCGCCAAGCAGCACAAGTACGGACTTCTTCCTGCTCCATCCTGAGACATGAAGGGCTTCATCTTCCAGATTAGCGGTATCTCCATTGTACAGGTGTTTGTGTGTCTTCAGGGTGAAAATGAGACTCAGCAGATAAGTGGCGAACAGTACGATTGCGATCTCAAGGCTCAGCTCCTTTTCCTGCTCTACAAAGGCGCTCCCGGCCACAAGGTGAAATATAGCCGGGACTACCAGGCCAATCGTGCTCAGCGTAAGGAGCGTTGCCCCCATTCCTGCGGCAGTGCGATTGAAGGTTTGTTTCTTGTGTTTGATGCCGCCTGCTATCACGCTGAGTCCAAGGACCAAAAGGATATTGCCGATGATGGAGCCGGCAATGGATGCCTTTACAACGTCATAGAGCCCCCTTTGCATGGCCATAAGGGCAATAATCAGTTCTGCGGCATTTCCAAACGTTGCATTCAGCAGACCCCCTGCCCCTGCGCCGATGGAGTGGGACAGATGCTCGGTTGCCTTTCCCATCAGTCCCGCAAGCGGAATGATGGCGAGGGCGGAAGAGGCAAAGATCCAGATGTGTCCGGTGTGCAGGACTTCAAGCATAATGCTGACAGGTACGAAAACGAGCATGAGGCTCAGGGGATCAATATAGAATTTTCCTGCCTTCACCGTATTATCCCTTTCATGCGTTTAGGCGAAAAGATCAGGGAGACAAAGAACATGAGTGATACAAAGAGCACGGTTGTAGCGCCTGACGGAAGATCAAGCCAGTATGAGAGGAACACTCCTCCAACAGATGATGTGATTCCTATTACTGCAGAATAGAAAAACATCCGTATCATGCTGAAGGTCAACTGATAGGCAGCGGCTGCAGGGGTTACTATTAATGCAAACACCAGGATTGCCCCGACCGATTTAAGGGAAATGACGATGGTCATGGCTATCATGGTAAGCAGCAGGAATGACAGCCATTCTGCAGGTATGCCGCTTGCCCTGGCCAGCTCTTCATCGAACGTAATGAAGTGGAATTCCTTGAAAAATATGTAGACCAGGGACAGGACCGCCAGTCCGAGGATAAGGATGACTGCCAAATCGGTTTTTGTTACGGACAGGATGCTTCCGAACAGGTATCCATAAACTTCAGCATTGTAGACCTTCATCAGCCCAATGAACAAAACAGCAAGCGCCATGGTCAGTGAGTAGAATATACCTACAGATGCATCCAGCTTGAGGTATCCCATCCTGTTAAGATAACCCACGACCCATACTGTCAGGAGGCTGAATACAATGGCAAAATAGATGGGGTTCAGATTAATCAGATATCCCAGTGTTACACCGGCAAATGCGGCATGTGAAGTGCCTGCCCCTATAAATGTAAGATTCCTCAGGATGACGAAGACGCCGATGATGGAACAGACGAGGCCTATTATCACAGACGCAAGAAGCGCCCTCTGTATGAACTCATACGAGAGCATCTCAAGCATGATGATAATCCCCTGCGATCACATATGTCCCGCCTCCCCGTGTTGCAACAACGACCTGTTTGCCGTATATGTCACTCAGGATTTTTTCATTAAGCACCTCAGCCGGGGTTCCGATTGCATGAAGTTTGGTATGAATCAGTGCCATGCGGTCAACATAGGGGCTGATCATATTTATGTCATGTGTGACAAGGAGTACGGTAAGTTTGAGGTTCTTCTGAAGATTTGAAATGAGTTTTATCATGCTGTACTGGGTTGGTGTGTCAATGCCGGTAGTCGGTTCGTCCATTAGAAGCACCTCCGGTTTCTGAACCAGCGCTCTCGCTATCAGGACCCTCTGCTGCTGACCACCCGACAGGTGTCCCAGTGGCGCACTTGTATATCCATCCATTTCCACTTCCCTGAGGGCCTGATTCACCATCTCTTTGTCAGCATTAGAAGGCCTCCTGAACAGACCCAGGGAACTGTATCTCCCCATCATTACCGTCTCACGCACGGTAACCGGAAAATTATAGTCAATATTCCCCTTCTGAGGAATATATCCTATCCTTGCCTTGTGATGGCAGCGCAGTTCATGGCAGGCACAATCGAATATCTGAACAGTCCCTTTGGAGGGACGTACGAGGCCAAGTATGGATTTCAGAAGCGTTGTCTTACCCGAACCATTCGGGCCTATAATGCCGAGGAATTCCCCCTGGTAGATTTCAAGGTTTATGTCTGTTAATGCTGTTCTTTGCTGGTAGGCAATTGTGGCATTTGAAAATCTGATTATTACATTCCTGTTCACCTGAAAATCCCCGTTCGAATCCCCCCACCCCCCCTTTACTAAAGGGGGGAACTGATTTCCCCCTTTGAAAAAGGGGGACTAAGGGGGATTTTTATCCGACCTTTTTACTGAAGTGCCTCCGCAAGCCGGCTTCCATTGTACTCCATCATCTCAATATATGTGTCAGTATTGGGAAGCCCGCCTGGTATCGGTGTTAGTGTAACGATCCTGATCCCTGTCTCATCAGCAATTGCACGGGGTATTTTTGGATTTAACTGTGGTTCGGATACCAGCACCCTTATCCCCCCCTTTTTTATCTCACTGATCAACTTTGCCATATGCCGTGCTGAAGATTCTGTACCTGGCTGGACCTGGATATTATCTGCGATCTGCAGATTAAAACGCTGTGCAAAATAAGGCCATGCAGGATGGTGTGTGATTATCCTGCGGTTTTTTGCACCGCTCAGCTTTTTTTCTATGTTACTCCGCATAGTGTCAATCTTCTTAAAATATGCGGCCTGATTGGAGAGATAATATTGCCGCCCCGTAGGATCAATCTTCGACAGGGCATCAGTAATATGACGTATCATGCTCTTGGCGCGCTCCGGGTCAAGCCAGATATGCGGGTTTCCAAGGTGATTGTCATGACTATACGGGTCTGTCTCTTCTCCCCGCAATAAAGGCACCCCTGTAGAAGTTGTAACTGTAATCAGCCTGCTGTTTGACGCATTCTTTACAAGAGTTTTTACCCAAACCTCAAGGCCAAGGCCCACTTCCACAAGAACCTGCGCCTCTTTAACGGTAATGATATCGCTCGGTTTTGGTGAGTAGGTGTGTTCACTTTCCAATCCGGAAAGGAGGCTGCTGACCTCGACCCTGTCGCCGCCGACATTCCTTACAAAATCTTCAAGGAAGGTAAGAGTAGTAACGACCTTAATCTTCTGTGGCGGTGCAGTATTCGCATTGACAGTTATACTGTTAAACAGAAGAATAAAGAGAGTGATTGCGATAAATCTGGATATAGCGGAAAATATCATGAGCTAAACAACTATAGCACAATCAGTATTAAAAGATAAGGTGCTTAACAGAGCTCATGAATTTATCAGGCTGTCTGTTTTTGCAGCCATGATGAAATCATTTTCTGAAAGGCCTTTTATGGCGTGTGTCCAGAATTCAACATCCACCCTGTTATAATGGATATGAATATCAGGATGGTGCCCCTCTTCTTCAGCGAGACCAGCCACTGAGTTTACAAATTTCATCGCCTCCCTGAAGTTCGTGAATTTATATGACCGGAACAGATGCCCTTCCCTGAGTGACCAGGAAGGCACCTCTTTAATAAGGATGTCTGTCTCAGACTTTTCAAGAGGAGGAGTCCCCCCTTCACAGGGTACACATTTTTTCTCCACTAAATTCATACAATATATCCTTTTTGGGCCGGCCATAAAGGCCGGCCCAACCCCCTATGTCCAGACCCCCGATTTAAACATAGCCGAGCCTGCATCAAACAACTCATCCAGGCTTCCTTCATACTTGAACACATTTACAAAGCCTTTATCATCAAGAAGCCTTGCTGCCTCATAGAGAGAGCCGCATATATTTCCACCACAGAAGATAACAATCTTTTCATCCCTGTTATCGAAATGTTCCACGGCCCATTTATCAATGTCTTCAACCAGACACCTAACCGCCTTCCTGATTACAACATCTTCGCGGGCCCTGCTGCTTGCGACATCAAGGGGTATAAACTCATCCTCGGAATTGAGCATATTCAAAAAATCCGCAGTTGTAATATCTCTAACCATCGTACTCACCCCCTTCTGCAAAATTTGTTAATGATAACCGTTCTCAATATAATTATATGACCCTCGTGAGTCATAGTCAAGTAAGATGACAGATAGTCATGAATGATATTTGACCGTCAGTACATATTGATTTAAAATCTTTTTGTCAGAAAGGGGCTGTCATTCATGGATGATATAGAAAAGATTATCAGGGAATCAAAAAATATTGCTGTTGTCGGTATGTCGAACAGGCTCGGGAGACCGAGTCTTACAGTGGCAAGTTACCTTAGAGGGCAGGGTTACAGGATAATACCTGTGAATCCAGCTATCCAGGATATAAATGGTGAGAAGTGTTATCCTGACCTTATGTCCATTCCTGAAAAAGTGGATGTTGTTGATATCTTCAGAAAGCCTGCGGATGTCCCTCCTGTGGTGGAGGAGGCCATAAGGATAGGGGCTAAGGCTGTCTGGATGCAGGAAGGGGTTGTGAATGAGGAGGCGGCTGGAAGGGCACAAGAGGCAGGTTTGCGGGTGATAATGGATAAATGTATGTTGAAGGAGCATGCGCGGCTGAAGAGAGAGGGAAAGATATAGTTACATGAACTGTCATGAGCCCTTCGACTGTTCGGCACGCTCACAGCTCAGGGCTCACCAAGGTAAATGAAAACGTCATTCCCGCGTAAGCGGGAATCCAGACCGAGGCATGGTCCTGGATTCCCACTCCCCGCTTAAATCATGCGGGGACAGGTTCCGTGGGAATGACGGGTATACAGGAGCATTTTCAGGTGAACAAGCTTGAAGTCAGTAGAATCCTTGAAGAGATCGGTACCCTCCTTGAGCTTAAAGGCGAGAATCCATTCAAGTTCAGGGCATATCACAATGCGGCAGTGTCTGTTGAGGCGCTGGAAGAGGACCTGGACAAGGCCATTGAAGACGGCGTGCTTGCGGATCAAAAGGGTATCGGCAAGGGCATATATGAAAAGATAGTTGAACTTAACAAGTCCGGTCATCTCAAATATTATGAAGAACTCAAAAAGGAGGTTCCTGCAGGGCTCCTCGAGATTATAAAAATTCCGGGCGTTGGCCCCAAAAAGGCGAAGGCCCTCTACGATGAACTTGGAATATCTACTGTAGGTGAGCTTGAGTATGCATGCATGGAGAACAGGCTTATCGGTCTGCACGGTTTTGGCGAGGCTACGCAGGAGAGAATTTTACATGGCATTGAGTATTACAAGAAAGGGATGGGACACCACCTCTTCAATGTCGCATTGAAAGATGCGGAAGGACTTCTCGCCCGATTAGAAAAGAACAAGTCTGTTCTAAAGTGTAGTATCGCCGGGAGCATCAGGCGCAGAAAAGAGGTAATTAAGGATATAGATATCGTTGTCAGTTCGCAGCATGAGAAGGCCGTAGCTGTCATGGATTATTTTACAACCCTTCCGGATGTCCAGTCCATTGTAGCGAAGGGTGATACCAAATCGAGTGTAATACTTAACAGCGGCATTAATGCTGATCTCAGGATAGTCTCTGAAAGTGAATATCCCTTTGCACTCCATTATTTCACAGGAAGTGCTGAACACAATACGGCAATGCGTAGCCGGGCAAAGAAATCAGGCCTCAAGTTGAATGAGTACGGTCTCTTCAAGGGCGATAAGTCTCTGCACTGTAAGAGCGAGGAGGATATTTTCAGGGCGCTCGGGCTTTCATATATAGAGCCTGAGCTGAGAGAGGACAAGGGGGAGATAGAGGCTGCTGAAGCCGGCACACTGCCGGAGCTTGTTAAGCACTCTGACATTAAGGGGATATTCCACGTGCACACTACCTACAGTGATGCGAGCATGACGCTTCACGAGGTGGTTACTCTGGCGCAAAAGGCTGGCTATCATTATATAGGCATCTCAGATCACAGCAAATCCGCCTATTATGCCGGCGGTCTCACTGAAGAAAAGCTAAGCGCACAGCATGACGAGATTGACAGTTTAAACAGCAGGCTTAAGGGATTTTATATCTTTAAGGGGATAGAGTGCGATATACTTGCTGACGGCTCACTTGATTACAGCGATAAAATCCTCGAAAAGTTTGATTTTGTGATTGCCTCTGTCCACAGCAGGTTCAATATGGATGAAGATGAGATGACTGAGAGGATTATCAGGGCGATATCAAATCCATATACAACCATGCTCGGCCATCCAACAGGGCGGTTACTGCTATCAAGAGAGGGATATAAGGTGGATCTCTATAAGGTTATAGATGCGGCAGCAGAAAAGGGTGTGGTAATTGAAATTAATGCCCATCCCTACAGGTTTGATCTCGACTGGAGATATTGCCGGTATGCAAAAGAACGGGGAGTAAAGGTCAGCATCAACCCTGATGCCCATCATGCCGAAGACCTGGCAAATATCTCATATGGTGTAGGCATTGCGAGAAAGGGATGGCTGACCAGAAACGATGTGCTGAACACCATGACGCTTGGAGAAATACGAAATAAATTCCGGGGACACCATACTTAATTCTTCAGTGCCATAATCAGATGGAATTAAGTATGGTGTCCCCGGAATTTGCGGAATTAACGAAAAATCCCCCTTAGTCCCCCTTTACAAAGGGGGAAAGTAATTCTTCTATGTGTAATAGGGGAAAATTAGTTCCCCCCTTTAGTAAAGGGGGGATAGGGGGGATTTGAACGGAGAATTACAGATGAAAATATATGACATATCAGTAGCCATATCCCCAGACCTGCCGGTCTGGCCTGGAGATCCGCAGGTCACCATAGAGAGGGTTGCAAAGATTGAGGAGGGGGCGAATTCAAATGTATCGAGGATTACCATGGGGGTACATACAGGGACGCATGTGGATGCGCCGTATCATTTTCTGAATGATGGCAGGACGGCGGAACATCTCCCCCTTGACGTGCTCACAGGCCCGGTCTATGTGCTGGAACTGCCCGGTGTAAAAGTTATTACATCATCTGAACTGAAAAATGCCGCTATTCCCGCAGGTACGCTCCGTCTCCTGATCAAGACGGGCAACTCCGGATACTGGAATGATTGCGGCTCAACCTTTCAGACCGGCTTTGCCGGAATAGATGCAGATGGTGCGGAATTCCTTGTAAACAATGGAGTGAAACTGATCGGTATGGATTACCTCTCAATAGCGCCTTACAAAAAAAGCCGTCCTACCCACGAGGTACTGCTTAATGCAGGGGTAGTGATCGTAGAAGGGCTTGACCTCTCGGAAGTTCCTCAGGGACATTATACCTTGTACTGCCTCCCCCTGAGACTTGCCGGATCTGATGGTGCCCCTGCCCGGGCCATATTGGTAAGTGATTGTTGACAGCCCACCTAATAGGGTTATAAAATACCCTCCTATGTCAGGTAAATATGACCATAAGGAAATTGAACCGAAATGGCAGCACTATTGGGCGGATAACGGCACTTTTAAAGTGGGAGAGGATACCTCCAGGCCCAAATACTACTGCCTTGAGATGTTCCCGTATCCTTCAGGCAGGATACATATGGGGCATGTCCGGAATTATGCCATTGGTGATGTGATGGCAAGATATAAGATGATGCGCGGCTACAATGTATTACACCCCATGGGGTGGGACTCCTTCGGGCTTCCTGCAGAGAATGCGGCAATAGAAAAGGGTGTGCACCCTGCAATCTGGACAAGCCATAATATAGCTTACATGAAACAGCAGTTAAAGAGCATGGGGCTTTCCTATGACTGGGAGCGGGAGGTTGCGACATGCGAGCCAGCCTATTACAAATGGAATCAGTGGTTTTTCCTAAAGATGTATGAGCGGGGGCTTGCGTATAAACGGCGGTCGGCTGTGAACTGGTGCGGCTCATGCGATACTGTCCTTGCCAATGAGCAGGTCGTTGACGGGAGCTGCTGGCGCTGCAGCTCTGTTGTTGAGCAGAAAAATCTGGAACAGTGGTTCTTTAAGATTACTGATTATGCTGAAGAGCTGTTGTCAGGTTGTGACAGCCTTAAGGGATGGCCGGAGCGGGTTTTGACCATGCAGCGGAACTGGATTGGCAAGAGCACAGGGGTTGAGATTGATTTTACCCTTGCCGGAAGCGACACCCCTGTCAGGATATTTACTACAAGGCCAGACACACTCTTTGGCGCTACGTTTATGAGCATTGCCCCTGAACACCCCCTTGTTGATGAACTTGTCCGGGGCTCTGAAAATGAGGCCGGGGTCAGGGATTTTATTGAACGGGTGAAACGTCAGGACAGGATTGCCAGGGCCTCCGCAGACACAGAGAAGGAAGGGATATTTACAGGACGATATGCCATAAATCCCCTTACCAAAGAAAAGATACCTGTCTGGATTGCAAACTTTGTGCTGGTAGAGTACGGCACCGGAGCTATAATGGCTGTTCCGGCGCACGATCAGAGGGACTTTGATTTTGCAGGGAAATACAGGCTTCCGGTGAGGGTGGTTATCCAGAATAGTGAAGGGACCCTTTCTGCGGATTCAATGACAGCGGCATTTACAGAGGAGGGGGTCCTTGTAAACTCCGGAAAGTTCAGCGGTATAAAATCTACTGAAGCCATCAGCCGCATTGCAGGCCATATTGAAAAAGAGGGGTTGGGGAAACGTGTGGTTAATTACAAGATCCGTGACTGGGGTGTTTCAAGGCAGCGCTACTGGGGGACGCCGATACCTGTCATTTACTGTGACAAGTGCGGGACTGTGCCTGTGCCGGAAGAAGCCCTTCCTGTGCTGCTCCCCATGGATGTTGCCTTCACAGGAAAGGGGGGATCGCCCCTTCTTCAGGCAGCGGATTTTACAGAGGCAAGTTGCCCGGCGTGCGGCGGGAAGGGGAGGCGTGAGACCGATACAATGGACACTTTTGTTGACTCGTCCTGGTATTTCCTCCGGTACTGCTCACCTCATGCAGACAGTTCTCCTTTTGACAGCAAGCAGGTGTCATACTGGATGAGCGTTGACCAGTATATCGGAGGCATAGAACATGCCGTCCTGCATTTGCTCTATTCCAGATTCTTTACAAAGGTGGTCCGTGACCTTGGTCTTATCCGGAATGATGAGCCGTTCATGAACCTGCTTACTCAGGGCATGGTGATAAAGGACGGGGCAAAGATGTCCAAGTCCAAAGGCAATGTCGTTGACCCTGATTATATTATCCAGACTTACGGTGCTGATACTGCAAGGCTCTTTTCCCTTTTTGCAGCGCCTCCTGAAAAGGACCTTGACTGGAGTGACAGGGGGGTTGAGGGGGCATACAGGTTCCTCTGCCGTATTTACAGGAAAATAGAGGAGTTGTCTCCACACCTGAACAGTTCTCCGTCTGCATGCCCTGATGGTGAACTGCCTGATGACCTGAAAAATCTCAGGAAGACAGTGCATCAGACTATAAAGAAGGTTACAGATGATATTGAGGTCTTCCATTTTAATACTGCAATAAGCTTCATAATGGAACTTGTTAACAACATCTACCTCATACCATCCGGGGGACGGACCGGTGAACAGGAATTCCTGTGTGTTATGAAAGAGGCGCTGGAGGGTGTTGTCCTGCTGTTATCCCCTTTTGCCCCTCATATCTCAGAGGAGATGTGGACAATGCTGAGCCATGAGCCTTCAGTGTTAAAGCGTCAGTGGCCCTCATACAGTGAAGAGGCAGCCTCTGAAGAAGAGAGGCTTGTCATCATACAGGTCAACGGCAAGGTCAGGAGCAAGATTACAGTACCGGCAGGTACCGGAGAAGATGTGATTAGAGAAAAGGCGCTCTCAGATGAGAAGCTCAGGAGTTTTCTCGGTGATAAAGCCCCCAAAAAGGTGTTTGTTGTACAGGGGAAATTAGTGAATATAGTTATATAAAGGAGTTGCGGGGATTTTCATGTGAACCGTCATAAGCCCTTCGACTGTTCGACAAGCTCACAGCTCAGGGCTCACCAGGGTTCATGAAAACGTCACTCCCGCGTAAGCGGGAATCCAGACCGTGGGCCTGGTTCTGGATTCCCACTTCCGTGGGAATGACGGGGTGAAAAATCCTGCAGGGATAGGTTGCGTGGGACTGACGGGTGAAAAATCCTGCGGGGACAGGTTCTGTGGGAATGACTGGTACACAGGAGCATTTTCATGTGAACCGTCATAAGCCCTTCGACTGTTCGACAAGCTCACAGCTC
>JADZCV010000042.1 GCA_020851375.1 Nitrospirota bacterium
TACTGAGGCTTTACAAGCTCAACATTCTCCTTAGCACCTTTAATATCTCCGCTCTGAAGAAGCGAATATGTCAATCCAAGGCGCGCATCAAAATCCTCTTCCCCGCCGAGAAGCTCGTTGTAGATTTGTATGGCTTCCTTATTCTGCCCGCCCCATCTTAATGAATTTGCCTTTATGAGCCTGGCATCTCTATTGTCGGGAAACTCATTCAGTATACTGTCAGATATCTTTGTCGCCTCCTTTAACTGCCCTGACCATGACAGTACCCGTGCAAGATGCAGGCGTGCAGGCAGATTCTTTCTGTCTTTTGCAATAATCAGCCGCAACTCCTTTTGAGCAGCATCCAATTCACCGCCCCATGACAGGTATTTGCAGATTTGGATCCTTTCCTCAATCGTGAATTGATCCCTTGCAAGTGATAATGCCTGGATATAATGACCGGCCGCACCCCTGTAATCATCCTTCGCAGCGTAAGAATCACCTTCCTTCTTTTGCAGGATCCCGGCATCAATACTGTTTTCAGCAGCAAAGCAACTAATGCCTGCAAGTGTGAAGACAAGAACAAAAGAAATGGCGGCCAACGTCCTTGTAAATCTATAAGTCATTTATACCCTTCCCTATTCAAAATAAACGTTGATATCTCCAAATGTAGTCTGCCCCGGAAATTCAAAAAACAGCTTGTACCCTTCAGGATAGACAGATGAATGAAACAGGACTGCCCTGTTTCCTTTATCTTCACTCAACCATTTATACACTGCATCATGTTCATCCCTGACAGCAACCCTTACTCCAATAAGCCTGGCCCCGGTCCTTCTGGCCTCATCCACCACCTTTGCTGCCTTTCCGTATTCCTCAATATCAACAGGAATCACATCCATCTCCTTACCGGAATATTTTCTCAGTTCTGTAAAATAGTGGTACGGGGTATCGTAATACTGAACAGGATATCCACCATGAGAATTTGACACCACTATCTTCTCATGAACATCAATAACTATGGGCTGATCTCCTATTATTGCCCCATCAGCAGTCTTCTTTACTGGCGCAGAACCAATAATTACACCGTCAGTCCTTGTCCCTATGAGTGTGTTCAGGAACCTGTCTGTCGGCATGTAGACATCAACACCTCTTTGGGCCAGATAGTATGCTGCCTCGACCTTTCCTGCATAATCTCCGCAGCCAATCGCAAGATCGGCATTAAGAGAATCCCATGCTATTGCACTAATACCATGTGTGTCATTTATGACCACAGTCTTTTCATCAATAATGATATTGGTTGGATAACTGTAAACCTTATCATCAGATATTTCAAATCTGAATATTCCATCTGCATCAGGCGCATACCATCTGTCACCGAATTTTTTTACCCGTGTCCCCCACACAGGATGAATCTTTGGTTGTGCATACCCGGCAAGCTCCCTGATCTTTTGACCTTCATGCCATGCGACTGCATCATCTGCCTTAAAATCCCACGGCGCACTTCTGTAATTGACCGCTGACAACCAGTCCCTCGTAACCCTGTCCGTCTGAGTTGCTATCACTGCCCCCCTCTTTACTTTGATTGACGACCTCCCAATAATTATTTTGTCAAATTCCTTTTTTTTGGCAGGATATTTATGTATGCTGATCCTCTCAAGCTTATCATTATTATTACCTTCCGTTTCATACTTGCCGGATAGGATATGTTCGGTGTATGCTACGCCGAGTCGTGATGCCTCTCTGACCTGATCATCTGCAACTGACCCTGACCCCAGGCCTGTACCTCTATGAACCATGGACGAGGATTGAGCAAAATGAGATGACGCCTCAAGAATATAAAATGGGTTATTATCAACAAGTCCCCTTACCAGATATGCAAGCGCAAGTCCATATGGATCAGAGTCTGTATCCTGATCTGTCTTGTATAAATCGAGAAACTTTTCCGGCGACTCATAATGGTTTTTTACAACAGGGGTAAATTCAAATCCCTTAGGTGACCAGACCTTTATTGCCGGATCTGCAACCTTTCCATACGACTCCTTTAAGGCATAGTAAGCCCTTTTCGGCCTTACTGCGTACTCAGGACTGTCCCATCCATGCCATGTAAAATTCTTCATGTCAGACACTGATGATGGAACCATATCAGTTATCTTACTGCCGACTTTTAACCCGGCTGCAGCAGCATTGCCTGCATCCACAGGTTTGTAAGACAGTACAAGAAGTCGAATACCATCTGTGACCCTGTAATCATCCTTTGAATAGATGATTTTCCTTGCAGCAGGATTTACAAAATAGAGGAGATTCCAGGGGATCCTCAGTGCAATAAATTTACCCTTACTGTTGTAGTAAAAATCAGAAAGACTGTCTTCATCAGCACTTCCCTGCCTGAGAAGGCTTGCATTATATACCTTCTCAGGAAACACCTTTCCGCTTCTTGAAAATCTTCTTCTGTGAAGTGTAATCTCTTCTGTAAAGATACCATCCCTGTTTGAGACGGGTTTGAAGCCCATGTTTTCCCTGTAACCACTTAGCCCCGGGAATCTTAGAAGAGACTTGTCAAACTCCATCCTGTTATACTTGTTGTCTATCAGTATTGAGCTGTTCTTCCCATGCAGAAGGACCACAAACTCAAATCCAATTTCGCTCTCTACACCGGTATTAAAGGGAAGCAGATGGTCTCCCTCCATATCGCCAACAGTATCTATTGCTATCAAATATGCAACCTTGTTCCAGTCAGGCTCCCCGTCTGTATCAATTCTTATATAAAAATAACCGGCATCATGATCTGCATACACACGCCTGATATTTCTCGCACTATCATAACCATCATTAAGCGCATTAAGAGGAGCCTTGCGCTCATCCCTGTAGAGCATAGTTGCCTTATCCCAGGCATTCCCCCTGTCCGTCATCTTCGTCCAGCCAACCGGACTCATTGCAATCAGCCCGTAACTCTCCTCAGGGTCCTGGGCGTTGTACCAGAGGCGACTGTCCTCTTCCATCCCTTTAACCATCCAGTTTGACTTAAACCATTCGTCTGCCCACTCAAATGCAATGCCTCCGGCTGCGCCAGCCTCGCGGATAGCATTAAACATTTTTTGCATAATCTCAGCCTGTTCATGCTCATTATGACCTCCATGATGCATGCCATCGGGCTGATATCTTGCAATTCCCCGGCTTGTAGGGACGCCAAATTCTGAAATCAGGAGTGGAATGCCTTTGTAGCGTAACTTTAAATCCATGAGATAGTTATAGTAATATCCTGCGCCTTTAACGTTCGAATCCATCCCGTATTTCTCATCATTTCGCAGGAAATCAGGATAATATGGATAGACATGATAAGAAGCGAATATCCCTGACTTAAACTTCCGTGAAACACTTATCCTGTTCTCATCCAGGGAAACTGCATCCTCGTCAAATGCATGTGAATAATCAAAACCACCAACCTGTTCACCCGTCTTTACCCTGAACTCTGTCTCCTCACGAAGGGTAGCCTCTGATTCATGGAACACAGGATCAAGCGGCGGCCAGTTCATATAGGCAACAGGTCTTGATGTCTTATATTGCCCTGCCTCATAACTTATTAAATGATCAAGCATCTCTGTAAGCCAGGCATCCATTGGAGTAGAATTCGAGATACCAAGAAACTCACCCTCAAAATCACTGTCTGCACCTTTTTTATTGTATGCCAGAACTGTATAAGGCTCCCATTCCCTGCCAAAAATAAAGCCGGCTACATAATTTGAGACATCATCCGTATATTTTCCATGTGCGTGCCCATACCTGTGGGGTATTGAGACATTGCCATGGACTGCATCAATTGCATGATTTATCTCTTTAATCACCTCATCCATAAATACTGCATCCCTGAAATTATCCGACTCAGGCAGCTCAACCCATATCCCCTGCATCAGGAAAAGATTATCCTCACCCCTTCTGCCATCGTTGAATTGTCTCAATGCCTTATAGAATTGAGGCGGCAGGATCGTATAAGTCCGGATGACATTGGCATTCATCTGTTTGATAAGCCTGAACCATTCAAGGTAGGCATTAATATCTTCAGGAAACTCTGTAGGGTATTTTCCAGGTAATCCAAATCCAAGGTTGACCCCCTTTATAAAGAACGGCCTTGTTTCATCCTTTAACTGTATCCAGAAGTAGTCCCCTCTGGCAAAGAATTTAATATCCTCTTTTGCCTTATTTACCACCAGTTTAGCTGCTATGGCAAGTTTTCCCTTTGCAGTTTCATTATTACTGTCAATGGAAAGCACCTTCCTGTAGACGTCTGAAGCAATTTCAACATTATCCAGCCGTTCCAGGACAGCAGCCTTTCCAAGAAGGCAGTCTATATCCCTGCTGTTACCGGCTGTCCCTCTTTCAAAATTACCAAGTGACTCCTGCAGATTGCCTTTTCTTAGATAAGAAAAACCAAGCCCGCAATATGAATCAAGAGATGAAGGGGCAAGTAATACTGATTGTTTAAACTGTTTGATTGCCTCGTCTGTATTGCCTGACCTTAAATTCGCCCACCCGAGGAGGTTATAATCTCCGGCTTTTAACGACGGCTGCGTCTTTAAAAGCCTGATGGCCTCTGTAAATTCACCATTCCTGTACACCTGAAGTGCCCTGTCATAGACAGAACCAGCGGCAAGAGAACCATGAATTGCTGATAAAGTTATCGTGATGACCGCAAGGATCAGAGTAGCCCTTACCGTAGTCAATCTCATATGCCGCATTATTGCATCATTTTGACTCAATCGGCAAGCATCCCGGGGTCAGGTCAGACCCAATAATTGACAATGACACTCAATAAGCCTAAAATACCAAATATATGAAGCCTTGCGTTCTGAGGCCGTTTACCGCAGCTATCCGAACTTATCACATTAAATAAACACGATTTATTAGGGACAAAGATGCACCACTCTGATTTCGTTCATCTTCATTTACATACTAAGTACAGCCTTCTTGACGGGGCAAACAGGATTGAGGCAATCGTTGATACGGCAGAGAAATACAGGATGCCTGCCCTGGCCATTACTGATCACGGCAACATGTACGGCGCAATAGAGTTCTACCGTACAGCAGTAAAAAAGGGGATTAAGCCTATAATCGGCGTTGAAGGGTATATTGCGCCCAAAAGCCGCCTCGATAAGAAAGATACCCATGGCATTACGAATGCCTCATTCCACATAATCCTCCTTGCAGCAAATCTGACAGGATATAAAAATCTGTTAAAGCTTGTAAGCAGCGCGCACCTTGAGGGATTTTACTACAGGCCAAGGATTGACAAGGAACTCCTGGCAAAACACAGCGAGGGGCTGATAGTGCTAAGTTCATGCCTCAAAGGGGAGATACCATACAGGATCCTTGAGGGAAAGACCAGCGAGGCAATGAAGGCCGCCGGAGAATATATTGAAATCGTCGGCAGGGATAATTTCTTTTTTGAGATACAGGACAATGGGATTGAAGATCAGGTTAAGGTAAATAAAGAGCTTATTGCGCTTTCAAAAGAACTTGGTGTACAGGTAGTTGCAACAGGTGACTGCCACTATCTTAAAAAAGAAGATTCCAGGGCCCACGATATCCTTCTATGTATCCAGACAGGAGCAAATGTAAACAGCCCCAACAGGCTCAGGTTTTCAACAGATGAGTTTTACATGAAATCTCCTGATGAGATGCACAGGGCATTTTCTGAAATCCCTGAGGCCTTGTCAAATACAAAGATAATTGCCGAGCGCTGCAATGTGGAGCTTGAGCTCGGCAAGTTCTACCTGCCTGAGTATATAGTCCCCGGCGGCTGTTCGAGGGAGGATTATCTCGAAGAACTTGCGTACAAAGGACTGTTGGACAGGGCCAGACAAAATGCATTGTCAGATGCCTCAAAAGTGGTATATGAAACCCGCCTTAAGGAAGAATTGAAGGTTATTAACTCGATGGGTTATTCCGGCTACTTTCTGATAGTCTGGGACTTCATTAATTATGCAAAGGAGCATTCCATTCCTGTAGGTCCGGGAAGGGGATCTGCCGCAGGAAGTCTTGTGGCATATAGTCTTAAGATAACAGACATCAATCCCCTTGCTCATGGCCTTCTTTTTGAACGATTCCTGAATCCTGAGAGGATTAGCATGCCTGATATTGACGTGGATTTCTGTATGGAAGGCAGGGATGAAGTAATCAGGTATGTTTCAGACAAGTATGGCAGCGACCATGTTGCACAGATAATAACGTTCGGGACAATGGCTGCGCGTGCAGCAATCAGGGACGTGGGACGGAGCCTTGACATTCCCTACGCAGAAGTGGACAAGGTTGCAAAACTGGTCCCGGAAGGACCTAATGTAACACTTGAAGATGCACTCAAATCAGAGCCTAAATTAAAGGATTTAATTAATACTGATATGCGGATGAAAGATCTTCTCTCATATGCGGGCGCACTTGAAGGCCTCACAAGACATGCATCCACACATGCTGCAGGTATAGTCATATCAAAAGAGCCTCTGACAGAATATGTCCCGCTGTCACGCGGCTCAAAGGGTGAAGTAGTTACACAGTTTTCAATGGAAGATATCGAGAAGGTCGGTCTTGTAAAGTTTGATTTTTTAGGCCTGAGAACACTTACTGTTATTGACCGGACGGCTAAGCTGATAAACCAGTCACGCGGAGGAACGGCAGCGTTTGATATGGCTTCAGTACCTCTCGATGACAAACCTGCTTATGAACTGCTCTCTTCCGGAAATACAGCAGGCATATTCCAGCTTGAAAGTCCTGGCATGAGAGATATCCTCGTAAAGATTAAGCCAGACCACTTTGATGACCTTGTAGCAATACTCGCACTCTACAGACCAGGCCCTCTTGGCAGCGGAATGGTTGATGATTATGTCAAGAGATGCAGGGGGCTTGTCCCGGTGAAGTATGAAACCCCGGAATTAAAGGACATCCTTAAAGAAACCCAGGGAGTTATTGTCTATCAGGAACAGGTAATGAAGATTGCAAATGTCCTGGCCGGATTCAGTCTTGGCGAAGCTGATCTGCTTAGAAGGGCTATGGGCAAGAAGGACCCCGAGATAATGGCAAAGATGAAGACAAGATTTGTCGGGGGGGCAAAAAAGAACGGGACAACGGAGAAAAAGGCAGCCAGGATATTCGACCTTATAGAATATTTTGCAGGCTATGGTTTTAATAAATCTCACAGCGCTGCCTATGCACTTATAACCTTCCAGACAGCATATCTTAAGGCACACTACCCTGTAGAATACATGGCAGCAATGCTGACATGCGAAATGGGCAAGTTGGATAAAATTACAGCCGGTATACGGGAGTGCAGGGATATGGGGATATCAATACTCCCGCCCGATGTAAATGAGAGTGCCATGGATTTCACAGTCAACGGGAATGCCATACGCTTTGGCCTTGTTGCGATTAAAAACATAGGGGAATCTGCAATCGAGTCTGTAATTGCCACAAGACAGGATGGCGGAAGGTTTATCTCCATATTTGATTTCTGCAAGAGGGTGGATTTAAGGAGAGTCAATAAGAGGGCAATAGAATCCCTTATAAAGAGCGGGGCATTTGATACAACCGGCGGCAGAAGGTCACAAATGTTCGCAGTTCTTGACAAGGCGATGGCAATCGGCAGTGCCAGTCAGAGGGACAAGGATCAGGTAAGCATATTTGATACCCTTGATGCAATTGGCCCTGGCACCACATCGGAGTTTTTTCCGGATATCCCTGAGTGGGACGAACATGTACTCTTAAAGAATGAGAAAGACACTATTGGGTTCTATATTACAGGCCATCCGCTCGCAAAATTCGAATCAAAGATGAGGCGATACTCATCAACTTCGACAAAAGATCTGTCAGAGGCAGAGGATGGAAAAGATGTCACTATTTGTGGTATTATAGCTGATGTCCGAACAACGCTCACCAAAAAGGGTGATAAGATGGCTTACGTAAGGATGGAAGACCTGGAAGGGGGCGTGGAGCTGATTGTATTCCCGGAACTATACCGTGCATCTTCTGCCATGCTGACTGAGGACAGGCCTGTAATTGTAACCGGAAGCGTAAACAAGACCGATTCCGGCGTTAAATTGAAATCGAGCAGAATCCTTGACCTGTCAGAGGCACCAGAAAAGGTTACAAGCCAGGTGGAAATCAAACTCCATTCACTTGGCCTGACTCCGGATGATTTAAATAAATTAAAGGATATTTTAATGGCACATAACGGCAAGTGTCCGGTCTACCTGCATCTTATAGCCGGCAAAAAGGAATATGTAGTTGCTGTAGACCAGGGGTTCAACATCAACCCTACAAATGAATTCCTGAAGTCGGTTGAAAAACGTTTCGGAAAGGACACCGTATCATTTAACTGATACAATTTCCGGGTCTTTACATTATGCTTAGAGAACTGCTTGACTTTGAGAAACCCCTGATTGAGATAGAAGAGAAGATAGAAAAACTTCAAAGCTATGTCAAAGGTGATGACCCGCGCATACATTCAGAGATTGAGAAACTGACAAAACGTTCACAACTCCTTCTTGAAAAATTGTATTCAAACCTCACTCCATGGCAGAAGACCCTCGTTGCCAGACATCCATCGCGCCCTACAACCATTGATTACATCAATGCCTTTATTTCTGATTTCCTGGAACTGCACGGTGACAGGCGCTATGCAGACGACCCTGCAATAATCGGAGGCATTGGTAATCTTGGCCAAAGGCCTATAGTCGTGATAGGACATCAGAAGGGAACAGGTACAAGGGATAAGATCTACAGAAATTTCGGCATGCCAAATCCTGAGGGCTACAGAAAGGCCCTGCGGCTGATGCGGCTTGCAGAAAAGTTTCACAAACCAATCATAACATTTATTGATACACCCGGCGCATATCCTGGTATCGGCGCTGAGGAGCGTGGACAGGCAGAGGCTATTGCAAGAAACCTGTTTGAAATGTGCCGTCTTAAGGTGCCGATTATTGTGTCAGTTATAGGAGAAGGAGGCAGCGGAGGCGCCCTCGCCCTTGGAGTGGGAGACCGCATCATGATGCTGGAACATGCCATTTACTCTGTCATATCCCCCGAAGGATGCGCAGCAATCCTCTGGGGCGATGGAACACGCGCAATGGAAGCTGCCGAGACGCTCAAACTCACTGCACAAAATCTCAGGAAGCTTGGTGTTATAGATGTCATCATAAAAGAGCCGCTTGGCGGCGCTCACAGGGATGCCTTTATTGCTGCAGAAAACCTCAGGGAGGCAGTGATCAAGGCATTGAAAGAGATTGAAACCATTCCGGGCGACAAGCTCGCAGCTATGCGATATGAGAAATTCAGAAAGATGGGTACATTTAATGAACAGTGAATATAGGAGGGATTTAAAATGGCAAAAACAGTAGGGCCGCAATGCCAGAGCTGCGGCATGCCAATCCAGGATCCAAAGGATTTTGGTACAACCGCATCCGGCGTCAAGAACCTTGATTATTGTCGTTTCTGTTATCAATTGGGCAAATTTACTGAGCCAGACCTGACTCTTGAACAAATGATCGAGAAGTGTACAGGCATAGCTGCTACCAAACGTAATATGTCACCGGAAAAGGCAATGGAAATCGTAAGTGATTATATGCCGAGGCTTAAGAGATGGTATAAAAAGAAAACTGTATAGCGGTGAAAATCCCCCTTAGTCCCCCTTTTTCAAAGGGGGAAATTGCTTCCTCTCTTTACCAGGTTGGGAAATCAGGTCCCCCCTTTTGTAAAGGGGGGATGGGGGATTTGATTTGGGATTTCAGGTGAAAGACAGCGACATCCATGATGTAATACGTATCCTGCGGAAAGAGGTTGCAAAATGGGAAGCACCGGCAGTAACAAGAGTTGCTGAAAAGACCAGGGATCCATTTAAGGTCCTTATATCCTGCATACTTAGCCTGCGGACACGGGACACGACAACTGCAGAGGCAAGCCGCAGACTCTTCTCCATGGCTGATACGCCAGCAATGATGCTTAACTTATCTGTTAGCGAAATCGAAAAGGCCATCTACCCTGCCGGCTTCTACAGGACAAAGGCAAGGAATATCATTGATATCTGCAAGACCCTGAAAGAGTCATACAATTCAACTGTACCCGATTCAATTGATGAGCTACTCAAATTGAAAGGCGTCGGCAGAAAAACTGCAAACCTCGTAGTAACGATTGGATATGACAAGGACGGTATCTGTGTGGACACGCACGTTCACAGGATATCCAACCGCTGGGGTTATATAAATACAAAATCACCTGATAAATCAGAAGAGGCCCTGCGCAGGAAATTGCCCCGCAGGTACTGGAAGATATACAATGATCTCCTTGTCACGTTCGGTCAAAACCTGTGCAGGCCCGTATCCCCATTATGTAATCAATGCAGCATTACAAAGTATTGCGACAGTTTTCCTCTTAAAGCTGGAAAAGGTAGATAAGCCATCCTGTAGCGGCAACATATATCCATACGCCGGCAGTATACGGGGCTGTCTTTTTATGCCTGTCAAACCTTCCTTTGAGCCCTGAATATACAGCTATTACAGCCAAAGGCAGGTTCACGACTGACAGAAACGTGTGTGACCAGAGTGTTGCAAGATACAATCCCCTGTAATTTCCTGCATACTTTGCATGAGGAAAAACGGATGTCCTTACAACGTACAGACCAACAAATATCAGTGCAAATAAAGAGGCAGAAAGCATCGCCCATTTATGTTTTTCCTTTTGGCGAAACTTTATAAGAATAACCCCGGACAGAATGCACATCCCGCTGATGCCGATTGTAACCAGAGAGCCATAGAGTAACAGTGAATATAGGTTCACCTGAAAATGCTCCTATTTACCCGTCATTCCCACGGAACCTGTCCCCGCAGGATTTAAGCGGGGAGTGGGTATCCAGAATCATGCCCAACAGTCTGGATTCCAGCTTTCGCGGGAATTACGTCTTTCATGACCCCTTGTGAACCCTGAGCTTGTCGAAGGGCTCATGACGGTTCATCCAAAAATCGCCGCAGTCATGTCAGCACTACCCAGCCCTACAGTCTCCACGACAGGACAAGGGCATCAACCAGCAATAATATCAAAACGCCGAGCGCCAGGTAAATAACAAAATGTTTTCTGCTGATTCTGTCTTCTGCTTTATCCGGACAATCCATATCCTCTCCCTCCTTTAAACAGTGTTACTGATATATATGCGACAAATATCATACCGCCTGTAACCGCAAGTATTGTCCCTATTCCCATGATTGTAAGCGCAGTAAGCACCAGTGGATCTGATGTGAATGCAACGCCATAAGTCTTTCGCGGTGCGCCCAGGGCTCCTGAAATGAACAGACCGAGGATGAAAAGAAACATTCCGGCGCCGTAAAGAAGTGGTTGAACCCTTGCCAGGCGTTCCCCATAAACCTGATAATTCATTTCTTTTACGAGATAATACGAATACCCCATCAGCGCCAGCGTCAGACTCGTAACAGCTCCGTGATAATGAGCAGGAACCCTGAGATCATTTGAAAACCCACCATATGCTATCGCAATGCCGAAGATGTATATTGCCATAGAGATGAGCAGTCCCATATATGCCAACCCATAACTCCCCCTTTTCAAATTCCTGATAATGTTTGCAATATGGAGAAAAAGAGGCAGACCGAGCCCAAATGCATATGTTAACTCAGCTGCAACCCTTGCAGTTTTTTCTACAGGGTCATAATAGAATTGTATCGTTAAGATGAAGACTGCTGATAAAATAAGAAGCATATTTGTATACTTGAGAAATCCCCATGACCTTAATTCACAGCCAGTCCTTCTCAGTAAGGAATACCATACGATAATCAGCAGTGAGCCGTTCAATATCTGTTGAATATGACCCGGACTCCAGTACAGTCGCTCATAGAACGTTAATGGCTCTGCATCTGCCCTGTTAAGCACAATAGAACATATAAGAGACACAATCATAATAATACTGATAAACAGAGAAGTCAGGACGCTATTTAAGGTAATATCCCTGGTATATAAATATTTAATTCCCTTTTTCAGGTATAATATTGCACTCATTGAAAATCCCATGAAAAAGAATATCAGGCCGGCAAAAAACAGAGGATCTGTTACAGTAGGCACATAATTGTTAGTTACGGCCTTTCCATTGCCGGTCAGAACTGATATTGTCACAAAGAGAGGGCCGGCAAGTGATAGTTTGTGTGATATGTTTTTGAACCGGCTGTCTGTTCCGTCACCAAGGCAGCTCTCCCATATGACCACAGTAAATGACAGGAGCCACAGCAGGATTGCGAGAACTACGTGACCAACAAGTGCATGGTGCATGTAGTCAGGCGGAAAGTATATATATCCAAACGGGGTCCTGCTCATTGCTACAAGAAACGCAAATCCTCCGCCTATGCCAAGGGATATGACCGCAAGATAAAACCAGTTATATGCATATTTATTCATCCTGGAATACCCCCCATATTCAGTATCATTGCTGCAAATATCAAAACGATATAAATGATGGAATAAAAGAATAAGAACATATTACAACTGCTCCCGGACCTCATAAATCTGATCGCCAGGAAGAGATAAATTATCCCTGATAAAACAGCTGCAGACAAATAAATAAAACCGGAAAAACCCAACACATAGGGGGCAATGCTCAATGGCAGGAGAACTGCTGTATACAGGGTAATCCTTATCTTTGTCGCATCAATACCCTTTGCCACAGGTACAACTGGGATCCCGGCTTCTGCATACTGATCACGATACTTCAATGCTATGCTAAGGGCATGAGGCTGCTGCCAGACAGCTGAAATCGCAAATAATATCAATGCAGTCAAATCTATTTTTTGCGTGACAGCAACATATCCTATAACAGGCGGGAGCGCCCCGGCAATCCCCCCAACCTGATTCGCAAATGATGACCGTCGCTTGAGTATAATAGTATAGAGCACCACATAACCAAAGGAAGCGACTCCTGTAAGGATGGCAGTTATACTGTTGAGTGTTGATAGCATAAATATCAATGCCCCTGCAACGAGGCCAATCCCTGTAAGGACGGTGTTACGAGGTGTGAATGCCTCGACTGCCATAGCCCTGCTGCGGGTCCTTTCCATGATACAATCAATATCCCTGTCAATATAGTTATTAAGTATGGCTGACCCTGCCGTTGCCAGTGCAATGCCGGCCATCACACAAACAGTCACCCACAAATCCGGAAGCCCCCTGCTTGCTATGCAAAGCCCTGTCAGTGTTGACATCATCACAAGCGATACTATGCCCGGCTTTGCAAGAACAAGGTAGTCACTTATTGCGTGCCTTGATGGAAGTGCTCCTTCGATTGCATATTCTTTCATGTCAGCCTCCAATCAAATCCCCCCATCCCCCCTTTACAAAAGGGGGGAATAATTTACCCCTTTGAAAAAGGGGGACTAAAGGTGATTTTCCTTCTACCTTCTACCTTCTACCTTCTACCTTCTACCTTCTACATCTTCCTTCTACCTTCTACCTTCTACCTCCATCTCCCACCGACTATCACTCTGTGAAAAAAGAAACGGCGCTGACTGATAAGCAAGCCAGCCGAGAAGTATAAATCCCGTTGCACCATGCATTATTATTACCGGCAGAAACATACCGGACAAAACTACTGATATACCAAAGGCTGCCTGGAGCAGTACAATGCTTAGCGTAATAGCTGCCATTCTTTTGTCTGACTTCCTCCTGATTGCCCTGTAAAACATCACTATAGTAAACAGAAGGACAGCGGCGGCTGTCACCCTGTGTGTAAAATGCAGGGCAACCAGACCGTTGCCCAGATAAGGTATTATCTCGCCTCTGCAGAAAGGAAAATCGGGACATGCAAGGGATGCCTTCGAATACCTGACCAGTATACCCAAAATGACCTGAAGGTATACAAGACTGAAAAGGAAAAAGGTATACCCTGATTCTGGGATCTTACGATCGCTGCCAATTTTTCTGAGCGTAAATATAAGTGCTGTCAGCACTATCGTGGCTATGATCAGATGAGATGATACAATGGCAATCCTGAATATATTGTCAAGGTAAGGGGCCTCAGTCAGGACAGTAACTCCTCCCAAAGCAACACCAAGTAATAAGAGTCCGACAAGTATTGCAGTCAGTATCCTGGCAACACCCTTGTATTTCATCCATACAAAGAAAGTGGAAAGGATAAGCATAAGACCTGTTGCCCCGCCGAGCAGCCTGTGGCCCCATTCAAACCATATGTGCATCCTGAAAGGAGGTTTTACACTGCCGTAGCAGAGCGGCCAGTCAGGACAGGCAAGTCCCGAACCAGTTGAAGTTACGAACGCACCCATAACCATGAGAAGATAGAGAAACATTATAGTTATAATTATTGGATACGTTGGGTTTATTGCATCTATGTTTCTTTTCATAACCCCTCCCAACTGTTTAGTTTCCATATCCGTAAGGATGCCAATCCTCCGACAACCTCGGTATTGGATGAAAATTACCCGGAGGAGGAGGCGTCTTTGTCATCCACTCAACTGATTTCGACGACCACGGATTATCCACAGCCTTTCTGCCTGCAACGAGTCCATGTATCCAGGATATAAGGACTACTGCTGCGCCAATTCCAATTATGAACGCGCCAATAGTAACGATATGGTGGAGCCCTTCAAGATGTGCGAACTGTTGATAGTCAAAATACCTCCTTGGCATGCCCTTAATACCCACAACCATCATTGTGAAGAAGGTAATATTTACCCCTATGAATGAGATAAGAAAACCAAGTTTTCCAAGGGTCTCGTTGTACATCTTGCCTGTCATCTTGGGGAACAGATAATAGACACTGCCGAATATTGCAAATGTCGTTGAGACTGCCATGACATAATGAAAATGTCCAACAACAAAATGCGTATCATGAATAGCCAGATCAATGGCAGTCATTGCATTGGGTATCCCTGTCAGGCCGCCGATAAGGAACAGAAATATAAAACCTACAGCATACAGCATCGGTGTCGTATACTCTATCGCTGCTCTGTAGAGTGTGCCTATAAGGCCTATCATAAGAAGGCCGACGGGGATACTTATCATCAACGTACTCACCATCATCCCCATCCTGATCCAGTCAGGCATCCCTGATGTAAAGAGGTGATGAATCCATACTTCTCCGCTGAGAAGGACAACGCCGCCAATACCTCCATAAACAACCATCTTGTAGTTAAATACGCGGTTTTTTGCGAATGTAGCTGTAATCTCAAAGATCATGCCCATGGTAGGCAGCAAGATTACGTAGACTGCAGGATGTGAATAGAACCAGAATAGGTTCTGGTATAAGAGGACATCTCCCCCGGCTGACGGATCAAAGAAATGCGTTCCGATATATTTGTCAAAGAGCAGCATGGTAACCGCCGCAGCCAATACAGGGATGAATATCAGCTGCAGTATGAATGCGCCGAGTGTACTCCATACAAAAATATTGAGCTTGCGCCAGGTCATGCCAGGTGCACGCATATACATGATCGTCGTAATTAGATTAATACCCCCTACAATGGACGAGAAACCCATGAGGTGAACCGTAAACACATAGAGGGCAGTATTACCTCCTGTCCTCAGAGAATACGGAGGATAGCCAGTCCACATAATATCCGGAGAATCAGGTATGACAAACGTTAGAAGCGCAACAATTATTCCAGCCCAGAATAGCCAGAGGCTCAGGGCATTAAGCCTTGGAAATGCCATATCCTTTGCTCCTATCATCAAGGGGACGAGATAGTTGGCGAGAAACCCTGTCAGCGCCGGTATCTGGAATGCAAGTATCATGGCTGCCCCATGAAAGTAGAGCCAGGTATTATACGTATTTGGGTTTGTAATCGTAGGGCCAACAGAACCGAGTTCTATTCTTATAAGCATCGCCATCAGGCCTGCAACTGCGAATGCTGCAAGCGAGCCTATCAAATAAAGCACACCTATCCTTTTATGATCAATTGTGAAGATCCATTCCTTTAACGTGCGTCCGAAACTCTTATCAGGGCTAATAGCTGCAGTGCTCATGATTATGCACCTCCTTCCATCGAAGCCTTTTTCTCAGCCTCAATCCATTTATTGAACTCATCCTTTTGCATGGCAATAATGGTACCCCGCATACTCGAATGAATGACCCCGCAATACTCCGCACAGGTGATAAGGTATTCACCAGGATCCTTGGGGTAGAACCATACATAAGTTATCCTGCCAGGCATCAGGTCTTCCTTGACTTTGAAATCCGGTATAAAGAAACTGTGTATAACATCCCTGCTTGTCATCCGAACAACTATGGGAGTGCCGGCTGGAACACGCAACTCATTAGTAGTTTCAACTCCGTCCGGATATTTGAAGTTCCAGCTCCACATGGCACCCTCAAGTTTTACTTCATAGGCATTCTCCGGCACCGTCCTGATTTCATTAAAAAGCGTCCAGCTCTCTGCAGCCAGGTACAGGTCATCAGCCATGAATATGAATGCAGGAATTACTGCCCAGCCGATTGCTGCGGCAGGACTGAGCTTTGGCGGCCGTCCTTCCTGTCCAGGTTGTCTTCTCCTGTATTTGATCAAAAAATATATCGTTATTGCAGCAAAAATGACTCCAATTACTGTTATATCTATCAGTAACTCATGGAAGAGATGCTGCCATCCTCCCGGAATATCCGGTATCTCACCGGGACTACGCCCCTCTTTATATGCAAACGCCGGAGAGCCCGTCGCAAGCATAATAAGAGAGAGACCTGCCCCATTTACAAATTTCCCGATCATGATCGTGCCTCCTTTCTCTTTCTGTAAAATATAATTGGCATAATAATAGCCCCGCCGCCAAGGACAAATGATCCTGCACCTACAAATAGGGAGTAATTCAATGTATATTTGCCATCCTTGTAGTTGTAGCTGTAGCAGGCCATCTTCAGCAGGTCTATTACCTTAGATTTTGTACTCCTGCTAAAAGCTGCCTCTGTGATAGCCAGTTCCACGTCTTTGCTGTCAAGAGGTGATCCGTAAAGATAACGTATAATCCTGAGCTCAGGTGAAAGGAATAGATAGGCATTAGTGTGCAGAAAGGTCTTATCCGGAGGAGACCAGAAGAATTTATAACCTGTGCTCTTTGTAAATGGCAATATGTCATACTTATTTTTCATAACAGCCATTTTCCAGAAATTATGTCTGTCACCCTTTATGCCTGTCATCTCTGTAAACATGTGCAGATGATGTAAATCATCATTCCTGTCAAACGACACTGTAAGTACGTTATAGTCATTACCAGGCTTAAGTCCCTTTATTTCCTGGAGAGAATCTCTCAGATGGACATTGATTGAAGGGCATGCCCCGTCACACGAAAAGTATGAGAATACCAAAATAAGTGGTTTGCCAAGCATATCTTTGAGCTTAAATTCAGAACCATTGACATCAATGAAGCTGTATTCCCCATCCAGCTTTGCTCCAAGGTACATATCCTCGTCGATCTTCATAACTGAAGGGTCCAGTGAGGATTCCGCGACCGTTCCGTAATTTGCATATACGTACCTTGCCCCAACTGCAATCAGGATGGCAGTTATCATAAGATACATTGTTCTATAGCAGACAGGTCTTAACATAACTACCCCCGTGTTATGACCAGAAATAAATCTGAGTCACAACGAAAAACCATATAATGTCAACAAAGTGCCAATACATGGAAGCAGCCTTGACAAAAGACTTACTCATCTTTCCCATCAAAGCAGGAATAAGGATACATATAAACATCCCTACGCCAACCAGGACATGTGAAAAATGAAAACCTGTAATGGAATAA
The DNA here is from genome assembly GCA_020851375.1 of Nitrospirota bacterium. NCBI lineage: Bacteria > Pseudomonadati > Nitrospirota > Nitrospirota bacterium. The sequence continues at coordinate 17,758 of JADZCV010000042.1, forward strand.
TATGCAGTACTGAAGATGTTTGTCTTGAAATTAAACCCTTCTGACATAAGATGAGAATACTCACTTAGAGTAAGAAGCATAAACACTACCCCAAGAATTATAGTAGCTACAAGCCATGTGAGGAATCCGTTCCTGTCACCCTTCTCAATTCGTGCCTCACTATGATGAATAGTAAAGCTTGATGCTACCAGAATTGCCGTCATAATCAGGGGTATTGTAATGGATATCTCAGGTGTACCTTCCGGAGGCCAATATGGCGCCATCAGCCTTACCAGCCAATAACCTGCAAAAAAGGCTATAAATATAAAGGCCTCTGCAAGTATAAAAAATGGCATTGCGCCTATAACATAGCCTGGTTCGTCCTTCTGCCCCACCCCTTCACTGATCCAGCCGGCAATTGATATAACTGTAAGCGGCGCGCCGATACCCAATGAAAGCATTGCTGCCACGGGTTTGGCATATACAAAATACAGGGTAAATGAGAATGGCAGGAGAAATAGAATCCCTATGGTTAAGACAAGCGGCCAGTAACTTGTTTCCCAATGGAGGCTGTGCTCTGATTCATGTTCTACTGCATCAAATTCGGATGAAGAACTCCCGGTTCCGCCCCCCCATGCAATTTCATGCTCAACAGATGTTCTTGACATGACTGTTCACCCCCTTTTTATATACTTTTAAATTTTCCAAACATTGCAAGACTAAGAATACAAAGAAAATCATTTATTCCTCCTTTCTGTTTCCATGTAGATGGATACAAGACTATTAAGACCGCTTTGGTCTTGATAACACACAAAAAAACTCCTTTCTATTTATCAGCGAAAAACTCCTGACTGTTTTTCCTTTGCATCAGCAGCCAGCCGCTCAAACGAGCATCCACTAAGGTAATCTACCAAAACCTTTTGTGCCCCTCCCCACACATCATGAACCGGACAGGTCTTATCCCTGTCGCAGTAACCCTCATAAATCAGGCAATAATTCAGGAAGATTGGCCCTTCCATTGCCTCTATAACATCAAGGAGGCTGATATCTTTTGGATGTCTCGCAAGAGTAAACCCACCTTTCTGTCCCTTGAATGAATGTACAAACCCTTTTTTTACAAGCTGTTGCAGTAGTTTTGCGAGGTAGGCCGGGGGAGTATCAGTAGCCTTTGCTATTTCCTCTATATCGCACAGTTTATCTTCAGGGTGATTCAATGCAAGATGCAGGAGTCCTCTTATTGAGTATTCAGCAGCCTTACTTAACCTGAACATTTATTAGCACCCCCTAATAAGACTAACTTCATCTTGTTTAAGCAAGACTATGTTTATCCTATTTCGAAACCTTTGTCAAGTTTTTTTACCGATTTTTCGGCGATAGGAATCAATGTACCAGTGAATCATACGGCCTGGAGGATAGATATTGCTTAGGCAACTAATATGCAACTATCCGCTATATTTTTCACTTTCTATAACTTATTTAGGAATGCCGCGTATTAAATCACGGGCTTTTACAATAATGGCCTTCTCGTCCTTGTAGGCAGCACATTCGATAGCCTCATCAACAGGAAACCACCTGCAGTCATAAACCTCGTTATCATGATTAGAAACATCTCCACCTGTATATTCCATGAGAAAGAAATATACTATCTTGAAAATGCGCCTGGCCTCCCCATACTCCCTGCTTATATAGAAGTAATGGATATTGCCTATTAATTTTATTATATTGCCGTCAAGTCCTGTCTCCTCCCTTACTTCCCTGTGTGCGGTCCTCGCTATATTCGTAAGCGGTTAGTTAACCGCACCCCTCAGAATTTCATGTTAGTGATGATGTCACGATCCGCATACTGCGGCAACAGCGCTTTGTAATCTTTATCACTTTGAGCCACAGGCAGGTTGTTAAA
>JADZCV010000043.1 GCA_020851375.1 Nitrospirota bacterium
AGGTTTCATGAAAACGTCAGTCCCGCGTCAGAGGGAATACAGACCGATGGGACAGATTCTGTATTCCCACTTCCGTGGTAATTACGGGTGAAAAAAATCCTGCGGGTACGGGTTCCGTGGAAATGACGGGTATTTAGGAGTATTTTCGGGTGAGCTGTCATGAGCCCTTCGACTGTTCGGCACGCTCACAGCTCAGGGTTCACCAGGGTTCATGAAAACGTCATTCCCGCGTAAGCGGGAATCCAGACCGATGGGCCAGATTCTGGATTCCCACTTCCGTGGGAATGACGGGTGTGAAAAATCCTGCGGGTACGGGTTCCGTGGGAATGACGGGTATTTAGGAGTATTTTCGGGTGAAAGAGATGCACGACTCAGGGAAACCAGTCCTCAGGATTGAACTGCCAGGCATCAAGCCGGTCAGAAGCGGCAAGGTGCGCGACATCTTTGACCTTGGCGACAAGCTCCTTCTTGTGGCATCAGACAGGGTTTCTGCATTTGATGTGGTACTCCCAAATGGCATACCAGGCAAGGGAAAAGTTCTCACACAGATTTCACTTTACTGGTTTAAGCAAATGGAAGATATCATATCCAACCATCTGTTAAGTGCGGATGCAGAATATTTTCCTGCTGTCTGTATCCCAGCCAGGGCTGTTCTTGAGGGACGAAGTATGCTGGTAAAGAAGGCCAGGCCACTTCCTGTTGAATGCATTGTACGGGGTTATCTGTCCGGTTCAGGATGGAATGAATACAAAAAACAGGGCACAGTCTGTGGCATCAAACTGCCTGATAATCTGCTTGAGTCATCAAAGCTACCCGAACCACTGTTTACACCTTCGACAAAGGCTGAAGAAGGTCATGATATAAACATTAATTTTGATGAGGTTATAAAAATTGTCGGTAAAGAGATGGCTGAAAAACTCAGGGACACCAGCCTCAGGATATACACCAAAGCGCGGAACATGGCAGAAAAAAAGGGGATAATAATTGCCGATACCAAGTTTGAATTCGGCCTCTGTAATAATGAATTGATTTTAATTGATGAGGTGCTCACTCCTGACTCCTCCCGCTTCTGGTCAGCCAAAACATACTCTGCCGGAAAAAGCCAGGACAGCTTTGATAAGCAAATCATCAGGGATTACCTGCTCACATTAGACTGGAATCAGCAGCCACCGGGGCCGGAACTGCCTCAGGACATAGTGGATAAGGCGGCTGCACGTTACCGTGAAATTATTGGAATCCTGATGTCCTGATGAAATGTCCAGGGGTTCTTCTCCAGGCTGATGTCCTTACAACCTCCCTGATCTTATTATCGCCCATACAAGCCAAAGGCCCAGAACGCCCGCCACTATGTAACCTACAGCGCCCAGCAGGGGAAACCCAAGAAAAAGAGGGCCAATCTGTGTCTGCATAATTATAGACGACCCTACAATAATGGCGGCTATTATAAGACTGAATGACAACCTGTTACTCGCCTTATCAATGTGCTGTTCAAGACCTTCGAGTTTTTCGTGCCTCACCTCTATTTCGATTCGCCCTTCCCTTATGCGCTTGAAGATATGATGTATCTCCCTGGGAAGTTCACGCATCAGGCTGCTGACCTCCAATCCAATCCTGACGATGTCACTGTAAATCCTTTTGGGTTCAAATAACTTTTTCCTGAGCAGGTGCTGGGCATATGGCCTGATATTCTCAACGAGGTTGAACTCAGGGGCAAGAGTCCTGACAATGGACTCCACCGTCATAAAAGCCTTTCCGAACAGAAGCATATCATTTGGAATTTTAACATGATGCCTCCTGCCAATGGCAATGAGACCATTTACAAAGTCCGCAAAAGAGAAATCCTTCAGGGGTATGTCATGAAATCCTTCGATAAAATCACTCATATCCTTTTTCAACGCCTTTAGATCACATTCACGCATTACAATGCCGGTCTCAAGATAAAGGTCCATCAATCTGCCGATGTCTTTTTCTATAATCGCCAGGAAAATGCCAGACAGGCTGTCAACCATTTCATCGTCAAGCCGGCCCATAATCCCGAAATCATGAAAACAGATGCGTCCGTCTTCAAGGACAAAGACATTTCCAGGGTGAGGGTCAGCGTGGAAGAATCCATGATCAAATATCTGAAACAGGTATGAATCACTGAATTTTTTCGCCAGTGCATATTTTGAATGTTTATCCCCGTCAACATCAGTAATCTTAATGCCGGGCGCATACTCAATAGTAAGTATATGGATTCCACTAAGGTCCCAGATAACCTCAGGTACATAAACATCCCTGGAGTCTTTGAACATTGTCCTGAAGCGATCCGCACTCCTCCCCTCAATCCTGAAATCAAGTTCTTTGCGTATCGAGGTGGAGAATTCTTCCACAAGACCAACCGGGTCGTATAACTTTGCCTCAGGGATATATCTATTGATAAGTCTGGCGAGTGTAAGGAGGATGCTTAGATCTGTCTCAATCGTATCTTTGATTCCAGGCCGTTGTATCTTAACAACCACTTCCCGTCCGTCAGGAAGCCTTGCCCTGTGGACCTGTCCGATAGAAGCTGCTGCAAGGGGGTTTTCATCGAAGTATGCATAGAGCTTTTCTGCAGGGCTGCCAAATTCCGATAATATTTCCTCCCTTGCCTGTTCAACCGGGAAGGGAGGAACACTGTCCTGAAGTTTTTGCAACTCCCGCACAAAGTCATCAGACAAGATATCACGGCGCAGACTCAGTATTTGCCCGAATTTAATAAAGGTGGGGCCGAGCTCTTCAAGTACAAGCCTGAAGCGCCCGGCAATATTTTGGGGACTCTCTTCCTTCTCCCGGGTCCTGAATATCCGTTTGCCTAAAGGGACATACCCCTGCAGGTTCAGTCTTTCTACCAGATAACCAAACCCATATTTTATGAGGGTATTAAGTATTATGCGAACACGCTGTATGTCCCTGTATGTCTGCTTAAAATGGTAAAATGGCATAAACTAATGCCACCCGTACCCCCATCCACCCGTGCGTGAACCTCTCCAGTCCATCAGGAATTGGAGAAGCTCCTGATACTGTTTGTCAGAAAGGAAACTGCGTGTCTTCAAAAGGGTCTTTACCCTGTATGTATTAAGCGCTGCCCATTCAGACTGGATCTTGTTTGAAATATCTTCGATCGCCTTGTCGTTGGCATCTTTTGATCTCAGCAGTTCCATCATGTCCATTTCTGCAATCTCTATTTTGACCCTCCTCGTCATTACTTCTTTGCGGTAGTCGGAATATATCTTCCTGAACTTTTCAGCCTGCTCGTCTGTCAGCTCAAGCTTCGATTGCAAATCCTCCCACCTCTGCATCATTGGCGGCACTCCCATCGTCCCGTCAGATTTGCCCATCATGTGATATTTCATGCCAGGCCCCGCCATCCCTTTTCCCATCATCCCGGGCGTTTTCATACAGGGGGGGAAAGAATCATCGCCCATCATTGCAGAAGAATTATAATCTTCATATCCTTCATCTGCCATCCCCGCTCCTGCAAATGTCATAATGACACTCAAGGCAACAAATAGAACCAGCCACTTACGCGTCTTCATGTTTTACCTCCTTAGTTAACAGGTTAGTTGAATTATTGATCCTGCATTTTATGGTGCAGTCTGAAGCAGTGCAGCAATATACTGACTTGCCTGCCGCGTGCTCCAGTCTCTGCCCCCCTGAGCCTTTCCTATTATTTGTCCACTGGAATTGATGAAGTATGTAGTAGGAAGCGCCCATACCTTATAATTATCAGACACTTTATAGTCAGAGTCAATAAGCGCAGTGAAGGTAAGATTATACTGTTTAAAAAAAGTGTTAACGCTGGTCACGTCTTCTCCGGAGGCTACAGCAATAATTACAAATCCCCTGTCTTTAAACTGCCTGTATAACTTTTCCATTGACGGCATCTCATCCCTGCATGGACCGCACCAGGTCGCCCAGAAATTGAGCATTATCACCTTCCCCCTGAAATCTTTCAGGTTGACCTTTTTGCTCGAAACGTCTTTCAATGCAAATTCCCTTGCTTCGAGAGGGGCTGAATACTCCTGAATGCCGAGGTAAGATGCAGAGTAATTGCCTGCGGCAGATTGTCTCTCCGGGAGCACTGTTACGCTCAGGCCTGCGCACAGAATAATGATAAATAATATGCTGAGAAGATTGTTGCGTGATGCAAATTTCATAATAGACTTAACGGATCAATAGATTGAATATAACACGCATATAATTACAGCGTCAAGGAGAAGCAAGTCTCATTTGCCGGTCCTTGCCTTTAAGCAGGCCTTCAGCCACATACACAACGTCGCCTACATCCCTGCTGTATCCGTCAACACCTATCTCATCGGCAAACCTCTTCGTTGTCACAGCGCCCCCAATCATGATCTTGTACGGGAGCCCCTGCTCCTGAACGGAATCTCTTACAACCTTCATCTGCATCATTGTCGTAGTCATAAGGGCTGATAAGCCGATAATATCCGCACTATGTTCCTTTGCCGCACCAAGTATCTCTTCACAGGAGACATTCTTGCCTATGTCAATGACCTCAAAACCAAAATTCTTCAGCATCATACAGCAAATATTCTTGCCCAGATCATGGATGTCCCCCTTTACTGTAGCCATAATTATAGTCCCCTTCTTTGCCTTTGCCGCATTCTTTTCCATGTGCGGAGTCAGGACATCCACCCCCTTTTTCATGGCTTCGGCAGAAGCGACCAGGTGGGGTATAAACTTTTTCCTCTCGGCAAACAGGTCTCCAAGATGCCTGATGGCAGGGGTCATAATTTCAAGGAATATGTCTGAAGCGGGTATACCCTCTTCCATGCCCTCGTAAACCAACTTCACTATACTATCCCTGTCGCCTTCTACAACTGCATCGAATATCCTTTCACGGGCACTCTTGCTGGTTTTGCCGGTCTTGCCTGCCTCAGCCCCGGGGACAGAATTCAATTCTGTCCCTGCTGTCCCCACAGGGGGATTAACCTCATGAAATGTAATATACCTCCGGCAGCCGGCGTCCCTGCCTGAAAAAAGGCTTGCAGCAAGCACAACGCTGTGCATGCCGGAATCATACGGATTAATGATGCCTGCATCAAGACCAGCCCCTATTGCCATCCCAAGAAAGGTATTATGAATGAGCTTACGGTTCGGCAGACCAAATGACACGTTACTTACTCCAAGTATAGTCGGACACCCAAGCCTTTCCTTGACAAGCCTGATTGTTTCCAATGTCTGTGCTGAAGCGTCAGGGGCCGCTGATACAGTAAGGGCAAGACAGTCAAATATTATATCCTCTCTTCTAATTCCGCAGGAAAGGGCTTTTTCAAGGATAGCCTCTGCAATCTTCAGGCGGTCTGCTGCCTTTTCAGGCAGATCACTTCCGGCTAACAATGCAATCACTGCGGCGCCATATTTTTTGATTACAGGAAGAAGTCTTTCGAGCCGTTCAGTCTCAGCATTTATGCTGTTAACAAGGGCCTTGCCTGCGTACACCCTGAGGCCATTTTCAATCGCATCAACGCTTGAGCTGTCAATGACAAGGGGTGCATCAACAACAGTCTGGACAGACACTACGGCACGCTGCATGTTTGAGGGCTCATCAGTCATGGGGACCCCGACATTAACATCCAGCGCCATAGCATCGGAATCATATTGCTTCCTCGCCTCAGACACCACCACATCCATTCTCCCTTCTCTTATGGCCTCAGCAAACGCCTTTCTCCCTGTCGGATTAATCTTTTCTCCGATCTTGAGGAAAGGGTATCCGTTACCGACATAAACGGTTTTAGAGCGGCTTGTTATCTTCATCCCCTTTGTCGCAGACCTTGAAACCGGTCTCTTCCCTTTAATTTTTCCGGAAAGCAGATTTATATACTCAGGCGTTGTCCCGCAGCACCCCCCCAGGATATTTACACCTGCCTCATAAAACTGTTCTGCATATGATGCAATATCCGCAGCAGTCGCCGGGAATACTGTTCTGCCGCCTTCATTCACAGGAAGACCTGCATTAGGTTGTGCACAGATGAAGGCATCTGTTGTCATTGCAATCTTTTTGACAACACCGGTCATCTCTGCAGGTCCTGTTGAACAATTTACGCCGATAATGTCCACACCCAGTCCTTCAAGGACTGCTGCTGCGGTCTCAGGGCCGGTGCCGGTATCTGTAAGGCCATCCTGGGTAAAGGTCATGAGAGCGGCAACAGGCAAGCCCCTGCCGGCGCTTTTTGCAGCGACAACTGCAGCCCTGATCTCAATCAGGTCGAACATTGTTTCTATAATCAGGAGGTCACATCCTGCATCAGCAAGCACATCCGCCTGACGGGAGAATATGCCCACAGCATCGTCAAAAGACAACTCGCCAAGGGGATAAACAGTTACGCCGCACGGTCCTATATCACCGGCAACAAATCCGGCATCTCCAACAGCTTTTCTGGCAATCTTAACCGCTTCCCTGTTTATCTCTTCCAGTCTGTTTTCGGCCCCATACTCAGAAAGCCTCAGGCGTGAAGCCCCAAAAGTGTTTGTAATTATGATGTCACTGCCAGCCCTGACATACTCTCTGTGGACATCAAGAATAATCTCAGGCCGCTCCAGGTTCCACAAATCAGGGGCATATCCGGCAGGCAGCCCCCTGTTCTGAAGCATCACCCCCATAGAACCATCAAGCAATAAAACTTCATGCTTTAATTTCTGAAGTAAATCCCGCATTTAAACTCCTTTCATCCTCTCACTGCTTCAAACTCATTGCTCATTGCTTTAAACTCATTGCGTCTTTTTTACGTTCCCATCCAATAACAGCCGACACTGAAAATCTTGGCATCATTATAAACGACTCAGTAACTGAGACCCCTATCTTTTCAGCCTCTGTCAGTCTCATGATCTCGCTCTGGGCCTCCAGGCCCCAGTCTCCATATCCAGCGGCATAACGGAATGTAGGCTTATAGCCATTCTTTATAATCTCCGTTTCCACTATGCCCCCCACCTGCTCTGCCATATAGTCCGCCATCCAGGCAGCTACCCTCTCCAGGTAAAACGCATCAGCAAGGCTTGCCCCCGTAATCTCATCTATCTTTTCAACTATGGCCTTCCCTATTGTACAAACGAGCAGAGTAGCATAATCACATTTTTTCAGAAGCCTGAGCAAATTGTCTCCGCTAAACAGATTATCACTCTCCCGTATAGAGACCCTTTCCGTATCATTACTGACCTCTTCAATCCTGAATGTGCGATAACAGGCAGATCCTTTTATAAGTGAATACCCCAGATCAATGGCATTCTTTATATCCCTTGAGATATGCTCCTCACTCAGGTCTTTCAGCGCAGAGATACTGCGTGGTATCCGCAGCTCCCGCAGCACCTTTTGTTCCTCTATCTTGAAGGGGACATTGTTTAGCACTACAACTCGTCCAATGCTTTTTATCATGTCAGGGGATATATTAACACAACGGGGAATCAAAGTGGAGTCATACGGTCACATGCAGGCATAGAATCTGCCGGTATTATATCTTGAACTTGCTTGCCTGCGAATCAAGCAGCTCTGATTGCTGTGCAAGCAGATTTACGGCTGTGGACATCTCTGATGCTATATCAACACTACGCTGGGTGATGCTGCGTATTTCTTCAGTAAAATCAAGGATTTTCTGACTCTCCTTGGCCTGATCATTCGATGCTATGACTATTTCCTGAATTTTTGTACTTACGCTGGTCATGGCCTCTGCAATCTGACTGCTGCCGATTGCCTGCTCATTAGTCGCCCTTTTAACCATTTTGGCAATATCCCTGATTTTCTCAGTAGCCTCTACAATTACCTGAGTGCCTGCATTCTGCTCCTGTGTTGCATGCGCAATCTGTCTTATCATAGAATTGATATTCGCTATTGAACTCGTTACTTCCTTCATGCTTCGTGCCTGTTCAGAGGTAGACTTCTCTATCAGCTTGGCCATCTCCTGAGAATCTTCCGCACTTTTCAATATCTTCGACAGGACAGCATCCGCCTCAGCAGACAATCTGCTTCCGTCATCAACACTTCTTGATACCTCTTTTGTTAAAATTACAGAATCATTCACTTCCTTCTGGACATCTTCAATAAGCTGGGAAATCTCCTTTGTTGACATTGCAGTCTTCTCAGCCAATTCCTTTATCTCATCAGCAACGACCGCGAAGCCTCGTCCATGCTCACCTGACTGCGCTGCAAGTATTGCTGCATTTAAGGCCAGGAGTCCGGTTTGATCTGTTACTTCATCTATGATCGTTAATATGCCGCCAATCTGTGCAGACCTCCTGCCAAGATCACTAATCACCTGTGACAGTTTATCCATTGTAAGACGTATATTATCCATTCCCTCTTTTGTCTTACGGACTGACTGCAGACCCATTTTCGCTGCATCTTCACTAACCTTTTCTGACAACTGGGCCGCTTTTTGGGCGCTCTCCTCTACTGTGCCTATGGACATGTTAATTTCCTGTACAGTCAGCACCGTCCTTTCGGCTGAGTCTGCCAGGATGTCAGCATGATCTGCAATCTCTTTAACCGATGCAGACATTTCAATTATGGCGGAAGACGCCTCTTCAACAGACACCTCAAGCATACCGGTATTGTCAGCCACCTCTTTTATGGTTGATTCCATCTCAATGATTGATGTAGATGTGGATACAACACTCGTAGACAACGTATCAATACTGCTGGCTACTTCCCTTATAGAGGTATTTATGCCTTCTATTGAGTTAGATATCTTTTCTATAGAATGTGACTGTTTCCTGGCGCCATCACTCACATTGTTTGAACTCAGGCCTATGTCGTGTGATGCCTTAACCACTTGCTTTGAGGCATCCTGGACACTCTTCAACATCTCCTTAAGGCTTTCAACCATCCTCGTAAATGCCGTTGCGAGCACACCAACTTCATCGCTTGATTTTATATTAATTGTATGAGTGAAATTCCCCTCTGCAACTACAGTAACTGCATCAGCCATATCCAGGATTGGACTTATAATCATTTTCACAAAGGCTGATGCTATGCCTATGGACAAAAATATTATTATTGCTGTTATTGCTATGCTGACAATTAATATATTCTTTAATTCAGTGTTAAGGGAACTTAGTGACAGGCCTACTCTTACAGATCCAACCGTTTCATTGCCGGCGTCGTGTCCAATTGACGGGACACCTTTTCTGATTACCGGAACTACTATGTCATAAAATGAATTGCCCTTTGCAATCGTCATGACAGAGACCGTTGATGCACCTGAAGTCTCCTTATCTATATCTATGCTGGAAACCGGTTCAACTATTTTCCTTACATGAAGCGGGTCTTTAAATGCAAGTTCCCTGCCCCCGCTGTTGTAAACAATTACATATGCGACATCCCTGCGGTTAATTACTCCATCAATAAGTATCCCCAGTATTTCGGAGTCATCCATGCTTATTCCGAAAACTGAGTTATAGGCCAAATCCTCGGCTAATATTTCCCCCTTCTCTATCAATTTTGAATGGAGCTGCTTTTCTGTCCTATGAATGAAGAAAAAGACTGAGATTATCCCTGTTAAAAGAAACATCAGGCTGAGCAGAATAATAAACTTAAGTCGAATACTTTTTAGGCAATAGGTATACAGATCCTGAAAATGCATAGCATTAATCCAATGTTGGTGCATCCGTTATCGGAGTTAATGTATTGGCACTTGAAAAAAAGAAAAGGGGGGACAGCGACTTAAAAAAAATATAAAAAGGGGGACACTTCCCTAATTTTCAGATTACTTGAAAATAGGGAAGTGTCCCCTTTTTTTATTTAATCCCGGCAGCCATCTGCTTTCCCATGGCCTTTCAACCATAGTATCATCGACCCATGAGGGCTTAACTTCCGTGTTCGGAATGGGAACGGGTGTTGCCCCTCCGGTATTACCACCGGGAAACTTATCTAGTTTAAATACCAAATATACCAAAGGCAAATTAATTTATGGTCAAGCCTCACGGCCTATTAGTACTGGTAAGCTCAACACATTACTGTGCTTACACATCCAGCCTATCAACCTGGTAGTCTACCAGGGACCTTTAGTCCGCTTGCGCGGAGGGATATCTAATCTTGGGGTGGGTTTCCCGCTTAGATGCCTTCAGCGGTTATCCCTTCCGGACATAACTACCCAGCGCTGCCACTGGCGTGACAACTGGCACATTAGAGGTCCGTCCATTCCGGTCCTCTCGTACTAGGAACAGCTCCCCTCAAATATCCTGCGCCC